>NZ_JAFEHE010000004.1:210000-456655 GCF_016887925.1 Pseudomonas sp. MIL9
TTGAAGATCTGATCTGCACCAATGGCGTCTTCGATGGTGACTTTGAGCATACGGCGCGAACTTGGGTCCATGGTGGTTTCCCACAGCTGATCCGGGTTCATTTCGCCCAACCCTTTGTATCGCTGGATGGTGTGGCGCTTGGTGCTTTCGGCCATCAGCCACTCAAGGGCTTCCTTGAACTCGGTGACCTGCTTCTTGCGCTCGCCACGCTGGATGTACGCACCTTCATCCAGCAAGGTGCTCAGTTGGGCCCCCAGGGAAACGACGGTTTTGTAGTCATTGCTGCCGAAAAAGTCGCGGTTGAAGGTGACGTAGTTCGACAAGCCGTGGGAGATCAGCTCGACCTCTGGCAGCCAGACGTTACGTTCACGGTCTTCACGCAGGCTGGCCTTGTAGACCAGGCCGGACTTCTCGACGGTGCGCAAACGCACCTCGTACTGGGCCAGCCAATCCTGCATCGCTGCGTGATCGGACAGCTGTTCCAGGCTGACGGCCGGCAGGTAGATGAAGTGCTCGGTCAGTTCCTGCGGGTACAGGCGCGAAAGACGCTTGAGGGTCTTCATCACCAGACGGAAGTCATTCACCAGACGCTCGAGGGCTTCGCCGGAGATACCCGGTGCTTCCTCGTTCAAGTGCAGGCTCGCATCCTCCAGGGCCGACTGCGTCATGTATTCTTCCATGGCGTCGTCGTCTTTGATGTATTGCTCTTGCTTGCCTTTCTTGACCTTGTACAGCGGCGGCTGAGCGATATAGATGTAGCCACGCTCGATCAGCTCCGGCAACTGACGGAAGAAGAAGGTCAGCAGCAAGGTACGGATGTGCGAACCGTCGACGTCAGCATCGGTCATGATGATGATGTTGTGATAGCGCAGCTTTTCGATGTTGTACTCGTCGCGACCGATGCCACAACCCAGCGCAGTAATCAAGGTGCCTACTTCCTGGGAAGAGATCATCTTGTCGAAACGCGCCTTCTCGACGTTCAGGATCTTGCCCTTGAGGGGCAGAATGGCCTGAGTCTTGCGGTTACGACCCTGCTTGGCGGAGCCGCCAGCGGAGTCACCTTCCACGAGGTACAGTTCAGACAGGGCAGGGTCTTTTTCCTGGCAGTCAGCCAGTTTGCCCGGCAGGCCGGCGATATCCAGCGCACCTTTACGACGGGTCATCTCACGAGCCTTGCGCGCCGCTTCACGGGCACGGGCGGCGTCGATCATCTTGCCGACCACGAGCTTGGCTTCGTTCGGGTTTTCCAGCAGGAAGTCGGAGAAGTACTTGCCCATTTCCTGTTCGACCGCTGTCTTCACTTCGGAAGACACCAGCTTGTCTTTGGTCTGGGAGCTGAACTTCGGATCCGGCACCTTCACCGAAATGATCGCGGTCAGGCCTTCACGGGCATCGTCGCCAGTGGTGGCAACCTTATGCTTCTTCGCCAGGCCTTCGGCTTCGATATAGGTGTTCAGGTTACGCGTCAGTGCGGAACGGAAACCCACCAGGTGAGTACCGCCATCGCGCTGTGGAATGTTGTTGGTGAAGCACAACAGGTTCTCGTTGAAGCTGTCGTTCCACTGCAGGGCGATTTCCACACCTATGCCGTCTTCACGCTGGATGTTGAAGTGGAACACCTGGTTGACCGGAGTCTTGTTGGTGTTCAGGTATTCAACGAACGCACGCAGACCACCTTCGTACTTGAACAGCTCTTCCTTGCCGCTACGCTCGTCCTTGAGGACGATGCCGACACCGGAGTTGAGGAAGGACAGTTCACGAATCCGCTTGGCCAGGATGTCCCAGCTGAAGTGGATGTTCTTGAAGGTCTCGCTGGAAGCCTTGAAGTGGATCTGGGTACCGGTGGTTTCACTGTCACCGACAATCTTCATCGGTTCCTGCGGAACACCATGCACGTAAGTCTGTTCCCAGATCTTGCCACTGCGGCGTACCGTCAGGACCAGCTGTTCGGACAATGCGTTCACAACCGACACACCCACACCGTGCAGACCGCCGGATACCTTGTAGGAGTTGTCGTCGAACTTACCGCCGGCGTGCAGCACGGTCATGATGACCTCGGCTGCCGAAACGCCTTCTTCTTTATGCACGTCTACCGGGATGCCACGGCCGTTGTCGCGAACGGTGATGGATTCATCCGGGTGGATGATGATACTGATGTCGTCGCAGTGGCCGGCCAGCGCTTCGTCGATCGAGTTATCGACCACCTCGAACACCATGTGGTGCAGACCGCTGCCATCGTCGGTGTCACCAATGTACATACCGGGACGTTTGCGTACGGCATCCAGGCCTTTCAGCACCTTAATGCTCGTTGAGTCGTACGTATTTTCTTCGCTCAATGCCTTCACTCCCGATGGTCGTGGGTCTGGGTGATACGGCCCTGTTCCACGTGGAACAGAGCGACTGGCGTTTCCGTCTGCCAGCTTTCCCTCAATAATTCGTGATCTACACAGGTGATAAACACCTGGCAGCGTAAGTCTTCCAGCAAGCGGCAAAGCGCGCGGCGGTGTTGCTCGTCCAGCTCGGACGGCAAGTCATCCACCAGATAAATACACTGACCGCGACGGGCCTGGCTGACCAGGTGCCCCTGGGCAATCCGCAATGCACAGACCACCAGCTTCTGCTGGCCGCGGGACAATATGTCCGCGGCATTATGAGCGCCCAATCTGAGGCGCAAATCAGCGCGTTGTGGTCCGGCCTGGGTATGCCCTATTTGCTGATCCCGCTGAAGGGACCCGGCGAGCACAGCGCTCAACTCACGGTCTTTGTCCCAACCCCGGTAATAGCTGAGCGTTAAGCCCTCGAGCTCAACCAGTTCGCTCAAGGTCTGTTCAAAGACTGGTTTCAAGGCTTTGATGTAAGCGCGGCGGTATTCATCAATTTCAGCACTGGCCTGGCACAGTTCCCTGTCCCAAACCGCTTGCGAAACGGCGTCAAGTGTACCATGCCGCAGCCAAGAGTTTCTCTGGCGCAGGGCCTTCTGCAAGCGTTGCCAGGTGGACATGAAACGGGGCTCCACGTGGAACACGCCCCAGTCGAGAAACTGTCGACGAATCTTCGGCGCGCCTTCCAGCAAGCGAAAACTGTCGGGGTTGATCAACTGCAGCGGCAGGATTTCAGCCAACTGAGCAGCACTACGAGCGTTCTGCCCGTCGATGCGAATCTGAAACTCCCCTTGGCGGTCTCGAGAGATGCCCAACGCACTATGCCCCCCCTCGGCCAGCTCGACCTGCCCGAACACCGTGCACGCCAATTGCTCATACTGAATGACCGGCAAGAGGCGGGTGCTGCGAAACGAACGGGCAAGCCCCAGCAGGTGTATGGCTTCCAGAACACTGGTTTTGCCGCTGCCGTTGGCGCCGTAAAGAATGTTGATTCGGGGAGAGGGAGAGAAGGTCACCGGGTGCAGATTGCGCACCGCGGTGACCGAGACGCGACTTAAAGACATCTAGCTTCTGCTGAGCATGATTACAGACGCATCGGCATGACAACGTAGGCCGAATCGTCATTGTCGGACTCTTGCACCAGCGCACTGCTGTTGGAGTCGGACAAGATCAGACGAACCTGCTCGGTTGTCATCACGCCCAGTACGTCGAGCAAGTAGCTGACGTTGAAGCCGATCTCCAGGGAGCCACCGTTGTATTCAACGCCGACTTCTTCTTCCGCCTCTTCCAGCTCCGGGTTGTTCGCCTGGATCTTTAGCTGACCGTTGGCCAGTTGCAGGCGGATACCGCGGTACTTCTCGTTGGACAGAATCGCGGTGCGGCTGAACGCTTCGCGGAGCGCCTGGCGGTCACCGAGTACCAGCTTGTCGCCGCCTTTGGGTAGAACGCGTTCGTAATCCGGAAATTTACCGTCGACCAGTTTCGAGGTGAAGGTGAACTCGCCGGTGGTGGCGCGAATGTGGTGCTGACCCAGGACAATGCTGACGATGCCATCCGGTTCGGTCAGCAGTCGGGCAAGTTCAAGGATACCTTTGCGCGGAACGATGACCTGATGGCGATCCGGTTGACCGATGTCGGCCTGCATCGAGCACATGGCCAGACGGTGACCGTCGGTAGCAACAGCGCGGATGACACCGGCAGAAACCTCCAGCAGCATACCGTTCAGATAATAACGAACGTCCTGCTGGGCCATGGCGAAACTGGTGCGCTCGATGAGGCGACGCAGTTTGCTTTGTTCCAGGCTGCAGGTCAGCGAACCCGGGCCTTCTTCGACCGTCGGGAAATCGTTGGCCGGCAGGGTCGACAGGGTAAAGCGGCTACGACCGGCCTTTATCACCAGCTTCTGCTCGTCGACCTTGATGTCGATCAGCGCATCGTTCGGCAGGCTTTTGCAGATATCCATCAGTTTGCGCGCAGGCACGGTGATGGAACCTGGTTCGGCAGGCTCTTCGAGTTGAACACGACCGACCAGCTCGACTTCCAGGTCGGTACCGGTCAGCGACAGTTGCTGGCCTTCGACAACCAGCAGCACGTTGGAGAGCACCGGCAAGGTCTGGCGGCGCTCGACGACGCCTGCGACCAGTTGCAGGGGTTTCAACAGGGCTTCGCGTTGAATGGTGAAATGCATGGTCTAGTCCCTTGCCTTAATAAGCTGCGCTGGTGTTCATCAAGTGGTCAGTGTACGCAGCAGGTTCTTGTAGTCCTCGCGGATGTCCGCGTCGGATTCCTTAAGTTCGTTGATCTTGCGGCAGGCGTGCAAAACCGTCGTGTGATCGCGACCGCCAAACACATCGCCAATTTCCGGCAGGCTGTGGTTGGTCAGTTCCTTGGACAACGCCATGGCGACCTGGCGTGGACGGGCGACCGAACGCGAACGGCGTTTGGACAGCAAGTCGGATATCTTGATCTTGTAGTACTCGGCGACCGTGCGCTGAATGTTATCCACAGAGACCAGTTTATCTTGCAGCGCCAACAAGTCTTTGAGGGATTCGCGAATCAACTCGATGGTGATGTCGCGGCCCATGAAGTGAGAGTGGGCAATCACGCGTTTGAGCGCGCCTTCCAGTTCCCGGACGTTGGAGCGAATGCGCTGGGCAATGAAGAACGCCGCATCGTGGGGCAGTTCGACTTTGGCCTGGTCGGCCTTCTTCATCAGGATCGCCACACGGGTTTCCAGCTCCGGCGGCTCGACGGCTACCGTCAGGCCCCAGCCGAAGCGGGATTTGAGGCGCTCTTCAAGGCCTTCGATTTCCTTAGGGTAGCGGTCACTGGTGAGAATGACCTGCTGACCGCCTTCAAGCAGAGCGTTGAAGGTGTGGAAAAACTCTTCCTGGGAACGCTCCTTGCGGGCGAAGAACTGAATATCGTCAATCAGCAATGCATCCACCGAACGGTAGAAACGCTTGAACTCGTTGATCGCGTTCAGTTGCAGGGCCTTGACCATGTCAGCCACAAAGCGCTCGGAATGCAGGTACACAACCTTGGCGTTCGGGTTCTTCTTTAATAGATGGTTACCCACAGCGTGCATCAAGTGGGTTTTACCCAATCCGACACCGCCATAAAGGAAGAGCGGGTTGTAACCATGCTTGGGGTTGTCCGCCACTTGCCAGGCCGCGGCCCGGGCCAGTTGGTTGGACTTGCCCTCAACGAAGTTTTCGAAGGTAAAGGTACGGTTCAGGTAGCTGGTGTGCTTGAGCGCGCCTTCGACCTGCACCGTGCGTTGTTCGGAACGAACCGGTGCCTGCTGGGAGCTGGCGCCCGCCATCGGATCGAAGCTGTCGCGCGATGGCTCTTCTTCAGTAACTTCGGCGACTTTTTGCGTCGCACGCTTGGTCGGTGCCGACGCGGGCGGTGGTGTGCTGACCGGTGCAGCCGCAGCCTGAGCCTGGGATGCCGCAGCCGCCAGCGGAGCATTCGGCGCAGCACGCGGTGCCGAGCTGCGTTTGCTGCCTATTAATAAGGAAAGCGCTGGCGCCATGCCATTGCCATGCTCGTCCAGCAACTCCAGGACGCGGCCCAGGTATTTTTCATTGACCCAGTCCAGCACGAAACGATTGGGCGCATAGACACGCAACTCGTCGCCTTCGGCTTCGACCTGTAGTGGACGGATCCAAGTGTTGAATTGTTGGGCAGGCAGCTCATCGCGCAAAAGCTCCACGCACTGCTGCCAAAGTTCCACTGACACGGATATCCCCTAAGTTGAAAGCCGGTGAGGCAAAAACAAGCGGCCATTGTAGCGACCAGACGCTGACTTATCCACATGAAGCTTGATCACCGGCCAAGAAGAATCAACGCTTTATACGCAAAAAAGACGACCAATGGTCTGTGCATAAGCTCTGTGGATAACCGGGTCTGAGCTCATTGCACAACTGGGGGGGAAACTCGGTGGATAACCTGCTTGTGGATAAGTAGCCCTTTCGCACACAGGTTATCCGACAGTGCAGCACAGGCTGAACACGGTTTTCCACTGTAGTTGTCATTCTCTGTACATCAAGTGTTAAAAGGGCTGAAGGCAGTTATCCACAGATGACCGTGGCCCTAGCTTTTATAAGCTTTACAGAAAAGCTTTAAATACTTTCCTTCTTTAATTTTATGTTTGGCTAAGGGCAGTCGCACCGCAAAACGTCCAGAGATCTATTTATAAGGAAACGTTGGTTGGAAATTGACCTAGAGGCTTGCTTTCTCTAGAATCCCCGGTCTCTTAAAACGGGGGCCATTCCGGCCCGTTGTGGACGAACCAGGTAACACGACAATGAAACGTACTTTCCAACCAAGCACTATCAAACGCGCTCGTACCCACGGTTTCCGTGCTCGCATGGCTACCAAGAACGGTCGTGCCGTCCTGTCGCGTCGTCGCGCCAAAGGTCGTGCGCGTCTGGCAGTTTGATAATCCGGCACTGGAGGTGAGTCAGGACTTCAGTCGGGAAAAGCGTCTGCTTACTCCCCGGCATTTCAAGGCAGTCTTTGACTCCCCTACCGGCAAGGTTCCGGGGAAAAATCTCCTGCTCCTTGCGCGCAACAACGATCTTGATCACCCCCGTCTCGGGCTGGTTATCGGGAAAAAGAGCGTAAAGCTCTCCGTCGAGCGCAATCGCCTCAAACGTCTGATGCGCGAATCGTTTCGCCTGCACCAGGATTCACTGGTCGGCTGGGACATTGTTATCGTCGCGCGCAAAGGTTTGGGTGACGTAGAAAACCCCGAATTGATTCAGCATTTCGGCAAGCTCTGGAAACGACTGGCACGCAGCACGCCGGTACCAGCAGCCAAAACCGAAACTGTAGGGGTAGACAGTCCAGATGCGTAAACTGGCACTCGTTCCGATCCAGTTTTATCGCTATGCCATTAGTCCCCTGATGGCCAATCACTGTCGTTTCTACCCCAGTTGTTCCTGCTACGCGTTAGAAGCCATTGAAAATCATGGCCTTCTGCGCGGTGGCTGGCTGACCTTTCGTCGTTTAGGTCGCTGTCATCCGTGGAATCCCGGTGGTTATGACCCGGTTCCACCTATCCCTACCTCCCGTTCTTCTTCGATGGCCGAGTAATCATGGATATCAAACGCACGATCCTGATCGTCGCCCTGGCAATCGTGTCCTACGTTATGGTTCTTAAATGGAACCAGGACTATGGCCAGGCTGCCCTGCCGACTCAGAATGTTGCTTCCAGTACTTCCGCACCGGGCCTCCCGGATACGGCAACTGGCAATAAAGCGTCCGTCAGTGACGACATTCCGCACGCCGCAAACGATACCAGCGCACCTGCCGAAACTCCGGTAGCGGCGAGCACCGACCTCATCCAGATCAAAACGGATGTGCTCGATCTGGCCATCGATCCACAAGGTGGTGATGTCGCCCAACTGAAATTGCCGCTATATCCACGTCGCCAGGACCATCCGGAAATTCCATTCCAGTTGTTCGATAACGGCAACGAGCGGACTTATCTGGCTCAGAGTGGCTTGATCGGCAGCAACGGCCCGGACGCAAGTCCTGCCGGTCGTCCGGTTTACTCCTCGGAGAAGAAGATCTATCAACTGGCTGACGGTCAGGACCAATTGGTCGTGGACCTGAAGTTCAGCAAGGACGGCGTCAACTACATCAAGCGTTTCACTCTGAAACGCGGCCTGTATGACGTAACCGTTTCCTACCTGATCGACAACGAGAGCACTCAGCCTTGGTCTGGGGCAATGTTCGCGCAATTGAAGCGTGATGCCAGCTCCGATCCGTCGTCCAGCACCGCCACCGGCACTGCGACTTACCTGGGCGCCGCCCTGTGGACAAGTTCCGAGCCGTACAAGAAAGTGTCCATGAAGGACATGGACAAAGGGCAACTCAAAGAAAATGTGACCGGCGGTTGGGTAGCCTGGCTGCAACATTACTTCGTGACTGCCTGGATTCCGGCCAAGGGCGAAAACAATGTCGTCCAGACCCGTAAAGACAGCAAAGGCAATTACATCATTGGTTTCACCGGTCCGTCCTTGACCGTTGCGCCAGGTGCCAAGGCTGAAACCAGCGCTGTTCTGTACGCCGGTCCGAAAAGCCAGGCCGTGCTGAAACAGTTGTCCCCAGGTCTGGAACTGACCGTTGACTACGGCATCCTGTGGTTCATCGCTCAACCGATCTTCTGGTTGCTGCAACATATCCACGCCATTGTGGGTAACTGGGGCTGGTCGATCATCTTCCTGACCATGCTGATCAAAGGGCTTTTCTTCCCGTTGTCGGCCGCCAGCTACAAATCCATGGCTCGTATGCGTGCAGTGGCTCCGAAACTGGCCGCGCTGAAAGAACAACATGGCGACGACCGGCAGAAAATGTCGCAAGCCATGATGGAGCTGTACAAAAAAGAGAAGATCAATCCGCTGGGTGGTTGCTTGCCAATCCTCGTGCAGATGCCGGTTTTCCTTTCCCTGTACTGGGTTCTGCTGGAAAGCGTTGAAATGCGCCAAGCGCCGTTCATGCTGTGGATTACTGACCTGTCGATCAAGGACCCGTTCTTCATTCTGCCGATCATCATGGGTGCAACCATGTTCATCCAGCAGCAGTTGAACCCGACTCCTCCGGATCCGATGCAGGCCAAAGTAATGAAGCTGATGCCAATCATCTTCACCTTCTTCTTCCTGTGGTTCCCGGCTGGTCTGGTGCTGTACTGGGTAGTGAACAACTGCCTGTCCATCGCCCAACAGTGGTACATCACTCGTAAGATCGAAGCAGCTACCAAAGCGGCTGCCTGACTTACACTGTGGATAACCACTCAAGACGCCCCCTAGTGGGGCGTTTTGCTATCTGTCACTTTTGTCTGGATACCGGTTTATGAGCGCTCCTCGTGAAACCATCGCCGCCGTCGCCACCGCTCAGGGTCGCGGAGGCGTTGGCATCGTCCGCATTTCCGGGCCGTTGGCCAACGCTGCGGCCAAGGCCTTCAGTGGTCGTGAGCTCAAGCCAAGATTTGCTCATTACGGACCGTTCCTCGGCGACAATGACGAGGTGCTGGATCAAGGCATCGCGCTGTATTTCCCGGGCCCTAACTCGTTTACTGGTGAAGATGTCCTGGAACTGCAGGGTCACGGCGGCCCTATTGTTCTGGATATGCTGCTCAAGCGCTGCCTGGAGATGGGCTGTCGCCTCGCGCGACCGGGTGAATTCAGTGAGCGCGCTTTCCTGAACGACAAACTCGACCTGGCCCAGGCCGAAGCCATTGCTGACTTGATCGAAGCCAGTTCGGCTCAGGCGGCCCGAAATGCTCTGCGTTCCCTGCAGGGTGCGTTTTCGGCACGTGTGCATAACCTCACCGAACAACTGATCGGCTTGCGGATTTATGTCGAAGCCGCGATCGACTTCCCTGAAGAGGAAATCGACTTCCTGGCCGATGGCCACGTGCTAAGCATGCTCGACAAAGTTCGTGACGAGTTATCCACCGTGATGCGCGAAGCCGGGCAGGGCGCATTGTTGCGTGACGGCATGACGGTTGTGATTGCCGGTCGACCGAATGCCGGTAAATCCAGCCTGCTCAATGCCCTGGCGGGTCGTGAAGCGGCAATCGTCACCGAAATTGCCGGCACCACTCGTGACGTCCTGCGTGAACATATCCACATCGATGGCATGCCCCTGCATGTCGTCGACACCGCGGGACTGCGTGACACCGATGATCATGTGGAAAAGATTGGTGTAGAGCGGGCATTGAAAGCCATTGGCGAGGCTGATCGCGTGCTGCTGGTCGTCGATGCAACGGCCCCGGAAGCGATTGATCCCTTTGCATTGTGGCCGGAATTCCTCGAGACCCGCCCCGATCCGGCCAAGGTCACGCTGATCCGCAACAAGGCTGATCTCACGGGTGAAGCGATCGCCCTGGATGTCAGTGACGATGGCCATGTCACCATCAGTTTGAGCGCCAAGTCCGCTGGCGCAGGCCTGGAGCTGCTGCGCGATCACCTCAAGGCCTGCATGGGTTACGAACAGACTTCGGAAAGCAGCTTCAGTGCACGCCGGCGACATCTAGAGGCTTTACGACATGCCAGTGCTTCCCTCGAGCACGGTCGCGCTCAACTGACATTGGCGGGCGCTGGGGAATTGCTTGCCGAAGATTTGCGCCTGGCTCAGCAATTTCTGGGCGAAATCACTGGCGCCTTCAGCTCCGATGACTTGTTGGGCCGGATCTTCTCCAGCTTCTGCATCGGTAAATAGCCACCTCGTTGTCCACAGACAGGCCATTCGTGCCTGTCTGTTCTCTCCCTTTTTCACACCATCCTGCTATGCCGAGCGGAATTCTTTCTGCTCAGGCGGATTTTCTGTGCCCTGGATTCCTTCAATCCGCCGTTTTCTGTGGATTAAGCCCTGTGAATAACCGCCGCTAAGGGCAGTTGATAACAGGGCCTCAAAACTGGAGATAACCGCCTCTGTGGATAACCACCACTTTAATCCACAGGCTTACACCGGTTATCCAAGGGCCTCCTTGGCACATGACCACAGGGTTTTGAATCTCTGTACACATTGGAAATAAAGGCCTGTATCAATCTATCCACAGAAATGTCGGTCAGTAGAAATAAACATAAAAACAAAGATTTAATAAATTTCTCTCTTTTTAATTTCTATAACTCCGACTTCTCCACAGCTGGTTAAATTTTGTGCAAAGGGTTCTTTAGGAAGGGCGAAGTCCCTATACTTGTCGACCAGGTCCGAAAACCTGAGCTCAAACTATTCCTGAATTACCTACTTAAGCAGGCACGAGGTGCGTGGTGGATTTCCCTTCCCGTTTTGAAGTGATCGTCATCGGCGGCGGTCATGCCGGTACCGAGGCAGCACTGGCCTCAGCACGTATGGGGGTCAAAACCCTGTTGCTGACGCATAACGTGGAAACCCTCGGTGCCATGAGCTGCAACCCCGCCATTGGCGGTATTGGCAAAAGTCATCTGGTCAAGGAAATCGACGCCCTGGGCGGTGCGATGGCCATGGCTACCGACAAAGGCGGTATCCAGTTTCGCGTATTGAACAGTCGCAAAGGCCCGGCCGTACGAGCGACTCGTGCTCAGGCAGACCGGATTCTGTATAAGGCCGCTGTCCGCGAAATCCTGGAAAACCAGCCGAACCTGTGGATATTTCAACAGGCTGCGGACGATCTGATCGTCGAGCAGGAGCAAGTGCGCGGTGTGGTTACCCAAATGGGCCTGCGTTTCCTGGCGGACTCGGTGGTTTTGACCACAGGCACGTTCCTCGGTGGACTTATCCACATCGGCATGCAGAATTTCTCCGGTGGTCGCGCTGGTGATCCGCCATCGATTGCGCTGGCTCATCGCCTGCGTGAACTGCCACTGCGCGTTGGTCGCCTGAAAACCGGTACACCACCGCGCATCGATGCCCGGTCTGTGGATTTCTCGGTGATGACCGAGCAAGCCGGCGATACGCCGATCCCGGTGATGTCATTCATGGGGACCAAAGAACAGCATCCGCGGCAGATCAGTTGCTGGATTACCCACACCAACGCCCGCACCCACGAAATCATTGCCGCGAACCTCGATCGTTCGCCGATGTATTCCGGTGTGATCGAAGGTATCGGCCCGCGTTATTGCCCGTCGATCGAAGACAAGATCCATCGCTTTGCCGACAAGGAAAGCCATCAGGTCTTCATCGAACCGGAGGGGTTGACCACAAACGAGCTGTACCCGAACGGGATATCCACATCCTTGCCGTTCGACGTCCAGCTGCAGATCGTGCAGTCGATTCGTGGCATGGAAAACGCACACATCGTGCGTCCTGGCTACGCCATCGAGTACGACTATTTCGACCCGCGCGACCTGAAATACAGCCTGGAAACCAAGGTGATCGGCGGTCTGTTTTTCGCCGGTCAGATCAATGGCACCACCGGTTACGAAGAGGCCGGCGCCCAGGGCTTGCTGGCCGGAACCAACGCTGCACTGCGTGCGCAAGGAAAAGATGCCTGGTGCCCGCGTCGCGATGAGGCCTACATCGGTGTGCTGGTCGATGACCTGATTACCCTCGGTACTCAAGAACCGTATCGGATGTTCACTTCTCGTGCCGAATACCGTTTGATCCTGCGCGAAGACAACGCCGATCTGCGCTTGACCGAAAAAGGTCGCGAACTGGGTCTGGTGGATGACGTGCGCTGGGCGGCCTTCTGCAAAAAACGCGAAAGCATCGAACTGGAAGAGCAGCGCCTGAAAAGCACCTGGGTACGCCCGGGCACCGAGCAAGGTGATGCTATTTCGGAAAAATTCGGTACGCCGCTGACCCACGAATACAACTTGCTGAACCTCTTGAGCCGTCCGGAAATCGACTACGCTGGTCTGATCGCCGTGACCGGTGGGGGTGCAGAAGATCCACAGGTCGCCGAACAGGTCGAAATCAAGACCAAGTACGCCGGTTACATTGATCGCCAACAGGATGAAATTGCTCGTCTACGGGCCAGTGAAGACACCAAACTGCCTGTGGATATCGATTACACGAACATTTCCGGTCTCTCCAAAGAGATCCAGAGCAAGCTCGGCGCGACCCGCCCAGAAACCCTGGGTCAGGCCTCGCGTATTCCGGGCGTCACGCCGGCAGCCATTTCGCTGTTGATGATTCATTTGAAAAAACGCGGCGCGGGCCGTCAGTTGGAGCAAAGCGCTTGAGTTCGTTGGTCACCTCGCAACATGCAGAAGAGTTATCCACAGGTGCTCGCCAGCTCGGTGTCGCTCTGACTGAAACCCAGCACGCGCAGCTGCTGGGATATCTGGCCCTGTTGATCAAATGGAACAAGGCTTACAACCTGACCGCCGTGCGCGATCCGGACGAAATGGTGTCCCGTCACTTGCTCGATAGCCTGAGCGTGATGTCGTTCATCGAAAACGGTCGCTGGCTCGACGTGGGCAGCGGCGGCGGCATGCCGGGCATTCCATTGGCGATCCTGTTTCCAGAGTCCCAAGTGACTTGCCTGGACAGCAACGGCAAGAAAACCCGCTTCCTGACCCAGGTCAAACTCGAACTCAAACTGGATAACCTGCAAGTTATCCACAGTCGCGTCGAAGCCTTCCAGCCTGCTCAGCCATTCAACGGGATCATTTCCCGGGCGTTCAGCAGCATGGAGAACTTCACCAACTGGACTCGCCACCTCGGCGACACCGAAACACGTTGGCTGGCAATGAAGGGCGTTCATCCCGCCGATGAGCTGGTAGCATTGCCGGCAGACTTCCACCTCGATAGCGAACACGCCCTGGCCGTACCCGGTTGCCAAGGCCAACGCCATCTGCTGATACTGCGCCGCACGGCATGATTGGGAACACAAGCAAGAATGGCTAAGGTATTCGCGATAGCGAACCAAAAGGGTGGTGTGGGCAAGACCACCACCTGCATCAACCTCGCAGCATCCCTGGTCGCGACCAAGCGCCGGGTATTGCTGATCGATCTCGATCCACAGGGCAACGCCACCATGGGAAGCGGTGTGGATAAACACGGTCTGGAAAACTCGGTCTACGACCTGTTGATCGGCGAATGCGACCTGGCCCAGGCCATGCATTTCTCCGAACACGGTGGTTACCAGTTGTTGCCGGCCAACCGCGACCTGACCGCCGCCGAAGTGGTTCTGCTGGAAATGCAGATGAAGGAAAGCCGCCTGCGCAGTGCGTTGGCGCCGATCCGCGAAAACTACGATTACATCTTGATCGACTGCCCGCCGTCGCTGTCGATGCTGACGCTGAACGCACTTGTCGCGGCCGATGGGGTCATTATCCCCATGCAGTGCGAGTACTTCGCGCTGGAAGGGTTGAGCGACCTTGTGGATAACATCAAGCGTATCGCCGAGTTGCTGAACCCCGATCTCAAGGTCGAAGGACTGCTGCGCACGATGTATGACCCGCGCCTGAGCCTGATGAACGATGTGTCGGCGCAGCTCAAGGAACACTTCGGTGATCAGCTTTACGACACCGTCATTCCACGCAATATCCGTCTGGCCGAAGCCCCAAGCTACGGCATGCCGGCGCTGGCGTATGACAAATCATCGCGTGGCGCCGTTGCCTACCTGGCTCTGGCGGGCGAAATGGTTCGTCGTCAACGCAAAAACTCACGCATCGCCGCTGCCCAGCCAACTTAAGGAATCCCCATGGCCGTCAAGAAACGAGGTCTCGGACGTGGACTGGATGCACTGCTGAGTGGTCCGACTGTCAGCGCGCTGGAAGAACAAGCGATACAAGCCGATCAACGCGAGCTGCAACATCTGCCGCTGGATCTGCTCCAGCGTGGCAAGTATCAGCCTCGCCGCGACATGGATGCTCAGGCGCTCGAAGAGCTGGCGCAGTCGATCAAGGCCCAGGGCGTCATGCAACCGATCGTGGTGCGCCCGATCGGGGGTGGCCGTTTCGAAATCATCGCCGGTGAACGCCGTTGGCGCGCCAGTCAGCAGGCCGGTCAGGAAACGATCCCGGCAATGGTCCGCGATGTACCGGACGAAACCGCGATCGCCATTGCGCTAATCGAGAACATCCAGCGCGAAGACCTCAATCCGATCGAGGAAGCGGTAGCCCTGCAGCGTTTGCAGCAGGAATTCCAGTTGACCCAGCAACAGGTGGCCGAAGCGGTGGGCAAGTCCCGAGTGACCGTGGCCAATTTGTTGCGCCTGATTTCTTTGCCGGAAGTCATCAAGACGATGTTGTCTCACGGTGATCTGGAAATGGGTCATGCACGCGCTTTGCTCGGTTTGCCGGACAATCAACAGGTTGAAGGGGCGCGACATGTTGTCGCACGCGGGCTGACAGTGCGCCAAACTGAGGCACTGGTTCGCCAGTGGTTGAGTGGTAAACCGGAGCCTGTTGAACCGGTAAAACCGGACCCGGATATCGCTCGTCTGGAGCAGCGCCTGGCCGAGCGCCTAGGCTCTGCGGTGCAGATTCGCCACGGTAAGAAGGGGAAAGGGCAGTTGGTAATTGGCTACAACTCCCTGGATGAGCTACAAGGTGTACTCGCTCATATTCGCTGAAACATTTCCTCATGTAGCGCGCAGTCGGAAATCACTACCTGATAGTTGAATAGGGGCTGAACCGCCCCTATACTCTGCGCGCATTTTGTCGGCACAAATTATGCCAAGTTGTTGCATTCTGGCAGCCGACCATTGGAGAGCAATAGTGATGGAAACCCGCACGCCAAACCGCTTGCCGTTCCATCGTCTGGCAGTTTTTCCGGTGTTAATGGCTCAATTTGTCATTTTGCTCATTGCCGCTTTGGCGCTCTGGCAATGGTATGGAGTCGTTGCCGGGTACTCGGGACTTTGCGGAGGCCTGATAGCCTTGCTGCCCAATGTTTATTTCGCTCACAGGGCATTTCGGTTTTCCGGCGCCCGAGCAGCTCAAGCCATCGTCCGGTCTTTTTATGCCGGTGAGGCGGGCAAACTGATTTTGACGGCAGTGCTCTTTGCATTGACGTTTGCAGGTGTGAAGCCATTGGCGCCGCTAGCTGTATTCGGCGTCTTCGTGTTGACCCAACTGGTCAGCTGGTTCGCGCCCCTGCTGATGAGAACAAGACTTTCGAGACCTTAGGGCGTTTGAGGCAACCATGGCAGAAACAACCGCTTCGGGCTATATCCAGCACCACTTGCAGAACCTGACTTTCGGTCAGCACCCTACCGGCGGCTGGGGCTTTGCCCACACCGCAGCAGAAGCCAAGGAAATGGGCTTCTGGGCTTTCCACGTCGATACTCTCGGCTGGTCGGTCGCACTGGGTCTGATTTTCGTTCTTCTTTTCCGCATGGCGGCCAAGAAGGCGACTTCCGGTCAGCCAGGGGCTTTGCAAAACTTCGTTGAAGTATTGGTCGAATTCGTTGATGGCAGCGTGAAAGACAGCTTCCATGGCCGTAGCCCGGTGATTGCGCCGCTGGCACTGACCATCTTCGTCTGGGTGTTTCTGATGAACGCCGTCGACCTGGTACCGGTCGACTGGATTCCTCAGTTGGCCATCCTGATCTCCGGCGACCACCACATCCCGTTCCGCGCCGTGTCGACCACCGACCCGAACGCAACTCTGGGTATGGCGTTCTCGGTTTTCGCACTGATCATTTTCTATAGCATCAAGGTCAAGGGCCTCGGCGGCTTCATCGGCGAGCTGACCCTGCACCCGTTCGGCAGCAAGAACATCTTCGTTCAAGCCCTGCTGATCCCGGTGAACTTCCTGCTGGAGTTCGTGACCCTGATCGCAAAACCGATCTCCCTGGCTCTGCGTCTGTTCGGCAACATGTACGCCGGCGAGCTGGTGTTCATTCTGATCGCCGTGATGTTCGGCAGCGGTCTGCTCTGGCTCAGTGGCCTGGGCGTAGTTCTGCAGTGGGCGTGGGCTGTGTTCCACATCCTGATCATCACCCTGCAGGCGTTCATCTTCATGATGTTGACCATCGTTTACCTGTCGATGGCGCACGAAGAAAACCATTAAGACCAGTCTCGACTAGTCTGATGTCCCTCCCGGTCAAACGGGAGGGTGCTCCTCACGGGGCATCTGAAACGATTTGTTTTACCGCTTTAATCTAAAAAACCTAAACCATACGACGTAAAAGTCGGGAGGAAAGATGGAAACTGTAGTTGGTCTAACCGCTATCGCTGTTGCACTGTTGATCGGCCTGGGCGCACTGGGTACCGCAATTGGTTTCGGCCTGCTGGGCGGCAAGTTCCTGGAAGGCGCAGCGCGTCAGCCAGAAATGGTTCCAATGCTGCAAGTTAAAATGTTCATCGTTGCCGGTCTGCTCGACGCCGTAACCATGATCGGTGTTGGTATCGCTCTGTTCTTCACCTTTGCGAACCCGTTCGTTGGTCAGATCGCTGGCTAATTACTCGGATCTTCCGAGTAATTTGGTGTGATGGACAACGTAACTGCGAGGTGTTGGCGTGAACATTAATGCGACCCTGATTGGCCAGTCCGTTGCGTTCCTGATTTTTGTACTGTTCTGCATGAAGTTCGTATGGCCTCCGGTCATCACGGCTCTGCACGAACGTCAAAAGAAGATCGCGGATGGACTGGACGCTGCCAGCCGAGCAGCTCGCGACCTGGAGTTGGCCCAAGAGAAAGCGGGTCAACAACTGCGCGAAGCGAAAGCTCAGGCAGCTGAAATCATCGAGCAAGCCAAGAAGCGCGGTTCTCAGATCGTCGACGAAGCCCGTGAACAGGCTCGCGTCGAAGCTGACCGTGTGAAGGCTCAGGCTCAGGCCGAGATCGAACAGGAACTGAATAGCGTCAAAGACGCGCTGCGCGCCCAAGTGGGTAGCCTGGCCGTTGGCGGTGCCGCGAAGATCCTGGGTGCCACAATCGATCAAAACGCGCACGCAGAGCTGGTTAACCAACTGGCTGCTGAAATCTAAGCGAGGGCGATCATGGCAGAACTGACCACGTTGGCCCGACCTTACGCTAAGGCGGCCTTCGAGCACGCTCAGGCCCACCAGCAACTGGCCAATTGGTCAGCCATGCTCGGCCTGGCAGCAGCGGTGTCGCAAGACGACACCATGCTGCGCGTGCTCAAGGCCCCGCGACTGACGAGCGCAGAAAAGGCCGCCACGTTCATTGACGTGTGCGGCGACAAGTTCGATGCCAAGGCACAGAATTTCATCCACGTCGTTGCCGAAAACGACCGTCTCCCGCTGTTGCCGGAGATTGCCGCCCTGTTCGACCTGTACAAGGCCGAGCAGGAGAAGTCGGTAGATGTGGAAGTGACCAGTGCATTTGCATTGAACCAAGAACAGCAAGACAAACTCGCCAAGGTTCTCAGTGCACGACTCAACCGGGAAGTGCGCCTGCAAGTCGAGGAAGACAGTTCCCTTATTGGGGGTGTTGTCATCCGCGCCGGCGACCTGGTTATCGATGGCTCGATTCGCGGCAAAATCGCGAAACTTGCCGAAGCATTGAAATCTTGAGTTTGAAGGGGCAGCAGAGCAATGCAGCAACTCAATCCTTCCGAAATAAGTGAAATTATCAAGGGCCGCATCGACAAACTCGATGTGACCTCCCAAGCCCGTAACGAAGGCACTGTCGTCAGCGTATCTGACGGTATCGTGCGGATTCACGGTCTGGCCGACGTTATGTCCGGCGAGATGATCGAGTTTCCGGGCGGCGTCTACGGTATGGCCCTCAACCTGGAGCAAGACTCTGTAGGTGCCGTTATTTTGGGCGCATACCAGTCTCTGGCTGAAGGCATGAGCGCCAAGTGCACAGGCCGCATCCTGGAAGTTCCGGTTGGTAAGGAACTGCTGGGTCGCGTAGTCGATGCACTGGGTAACCCGGTTGACGGTAAAGGTCCGCTGAACAACACCCAGACCGATGCGGTCGAGAAAGTTGCTCCAGGCGTGATCTGGCGTAAGTCGGTAGACCAGCCTGTACAGACTGGCTACAAGGCTGTCGATGCCATGATCCCTGTCGGCCGTGGCCAGCGTGAGCTGATCATCGGTGACCGTCAGATCGGTAAAACCGCTCTGGCGATCGACGCGATCATCAACCAGAAAGACAGCGGCATTTTCTGCGTCTACGTAGCCATCGGTCAGAAGCAATCGACCATCGCCAACGTGGTTCGCAAGCTGGAAGAAAACGGCGCACTGAAAAACACGATCATCGTGGCTGCAAGTGCTTCGGAATCTCCTGCGTTGCAATACCTGGCACCGTACGCCGGTTGCACCATGGGTGAATTCTTCCGCGACCGCGGTGAAGACGCGCTGATCGTTTATGACGATCTGTCCAAGCAGGCAGTGGCTTATCGCCAGATTTCCCTGCTGCTGCGCCGTCCACCAGGCCGTGAAGCTTACCCAGGTGACGTGTTCTATCTCCACTCCCGTCTGCTGGAGCGCGCATCCCGCGTTTCGGAAGAGTATGTAGAGAAGTTCACCAACGGCGCAGTGACCGGCAAAACCGGTTCCCTGACCGCACTGCCGATCATCGAAACCCAGGCTGGCGACGTTTCCGCGTTTGTTCCGACCAACGTGATTTCCATCACCGACGGTCAGATCTTCCTGGAATCAGCCATGTTCAACTCGGGCATCCGCCCTGCAGTGAACGCCGGTGTTTCGGTATCCCGTGTGGGTGGTGCCGCTCAGACCAAGATCATCAAGAAGCTGTCCGGTGGTATCCGTACCGCTCTGGCTCAGTACCGTGAACTGGCGGCATTCGCCCAGTTCGCTTCTGACCTGGACGAAGCGACCCGTAAGCAACTTGAGCATGGTCAGCGCGTTACCGAGCTGATGAAGCAGAAGCAATACGCGCCAATGTCGATCGCCGACATGTCGCTGTCGCTGTATGCCGCTGAGCGTGGGTTCCTGACTGACGTCGAAATCACCAAAGTCGGCAGCTTCGAGCAAGCGCTGATTGCTTACTTCAACCGCGATCACGCCGACCTCATGGCGAAGATCAACGTGAAGGGTGACTTCAATGACGAAATCGATGGCGGCCTGAAAGCCGGTATCGAGAAGTTCAAGGCCACCCAAACCTGGTAAGCCGCAGCGGGAGCCGCAAGGCTCCCGCTTGCTAACCTGATAGGTGTTACATGGCAGGCGCAAAAGAGATTCGCAGTAAGATTGCGAGCATCAAAAGCACGCAAAAAATTACCAGCGCCATGGAAAAAGTGGCGGTCAGCAAAATGCGCAGGGCACAAATGCGCATGGCTGCTACCCGTCCTTATGCGGAGCGCATCCGCCAGGTTATTGGTCATCTGGCCAACGCTAACCCGGAGTATCGCCACCCGTTCATGATCGACCGTGAAGTAAAGCGCGTCGGTTATGTCGTCGTGAGCAGTGACCGTGGTCTGTGTGGTGGCTTGAACACCAACCTGTTCAAGGCTTTGGTCAAGGACATGGCGGTAAACCGCGAAAACGGTGTCGAGATCGATCTGTGTGTGATTGGTAGCAAGGGTGCGGCTTTCTTCCGCAACTTCGGCGGTAACGTCGTTGCAGCTATCAGCCACTTGGGTGAAGAGCCGTCGATCAATGATCTGATCGGCAGCGTCAAGGTGATGCTGGATGCTTATCTGGACGGCCGTATTGACCGTTTGTCCGTGGTATCCAACAAGTTCATCAACACCATGACACAACACCCTACCGTGGAGCAGTTGGTTCCGCTGGTGGCAACCCCGGATCAAGCACTCAAGCACCACTGGGACTATCTCTACGAACCTGATGCCAAAGAGCTGCTTGACGGCTTGATGGTGCGTTACGTGGAGGCGCAGGTGTACCAGGCGGTGGTCGAGAACAACGCAGCTGAACAAGCTGCGCGGATGATCGCGATGAAGAACGCTACCGACAACGCCGGTGATTTGATCAGCGAATTGCAGCTGGTCTACAACAAGGCGCGTCAGGCTGCGATCACCCAAGAGATCTCGGAAATCGTCGGCGGCGCTGCCGCGGTTTAACGGTTCAAATTTTCAGAGGATCCAGCTATGAGTAGCGGACGTATCGTTCAAATCATCGGCGCCGTTATCGACGTGGAATTTCCACGCGACAGCGTACCGAGCATCTACAACGCGCTGAAGGTACAAGGCGCGGAAACTACCCTGGAAGTCCAGCAGCAGCTGGGTGACGGCGTAGTTCGTACCATTGCGATGGGAACCACCGAAGGCTTGAAGCGCGGTCTAAACGTTGTCGATTCCGGCGCTGCCATCTCCGTACCGGTCGGTAAAGCGACCCTGGGCCGGATCATGGACGTTCTGGGCAACCCGATCGACGAAGCTGGCCCGATCGACACCGAAGAGCGCTGGGGTATTCACCGCGCTGCTCCATCCTTCGCAGAACAAGCAGGCGGCAACGACCTGCTGGAAACCGGTATCAAGGTTATCGACCTGGTTTGCCCGTTCGCCAAGGGCGGTAAAGTCGGTCTGTTCGGTGGTGCCGGTGTAGGCAAAACCGTAAACATGATGGAACTGATCCGTAACATCGCCATCGAGCACAGCGGTTATTCCGTGTTCGCCGGTGTGGGTGAGCGTACTCGTGAGGGTAACGACTTCTACCACGAGATGAAGGACTCCAACGTTCTGGACAAAGTGGCACTGGTTTACGGTCAGATGAACGAGCCGCCGGGAAACCGTCTGCGCGTAGCACTGACCGGCCTGACCATGGCCGAGAAGTTCCGTGACGAAGGTAACGACGTTCTGCTGTTCGTCGACAACATCTATCGTTACACCCTGGCCGGTACTGAAGTATCCGCACTGCTGGGCCGTATGCCTTCCGCAGTAGGTTACCAGCCGACCCTGGCTGAAGAGATGGGCGTGCTGCAAGAGCGCATCACTTCGACCAAACAAGGTTCGATTACTTCGATCCAGGCCGTATACGTACCTGCGGACGACTTGACTGACCCGTCCCCAGCGACCACCTTCGCCCACTTGGACGCCACCGTCGTTCTGTCCCGTGATATCGCTTCCCTGGGTATCTACCCAGCGGTAGACCCACTGGACTCGACTTCGCGTCAGCTGGATCCGAACGTGATCGGCAACGACCACTACGATACCGCTCGTGGTGTTCAGTACGTTCTGCAGCGCTACAAAGAACTGAAGGACATCATTGCGATCCTGGGTATGGACGAGCTGTCGGAAGCCGACAAGCAGTTGGTAAACCGTGCTCGTAAGATCCAGCGTTTCTTGTCGCAGCCGTTCTTCGTGGCTGAAGTCTTCACCGGTGCTTCGGGTAAATACGTTTCCCTGAAAGACACCATTGCTGGCTTCAAAGGCATCCTCAACGGTGACTACGACCACCTGCCAGAACAAGCGTTCTACATGGTTGGCGGCATCGAAGAAGCGATCGAGAAAGCCAAGAAACTGTAATCCCGGCGCCCGGCAACGGGCGCTAATTTAGGTTGAGGCAATCAGATGGCTATGACAGTCCATTGCGATATCGTCAGCGCGGAAGGGGAAATTTTTTCCGGTCTGGTCGAGATGGTGATTGCGCACGGTGCACTGGGTGATCTTGGTATCGCTCTGGGTCACGCGCCGCTGATCACTAACTTGAAGCCAGGCCCGATCCGCCTGGTCAAGCAGGGCGGGGAAGAGGAGGTGTATTACATCTCCGGTGGTTTCCTCGAGGTTCAGCCGAACATGGTCAAGGTCCTTGCCGATACTGTGCAACGTGCTGCCGACCTGGACGAAGCCGCCGCTAAGGAAGCCGTTAAGGCTGCCGAGAAGGCATTGCATGAGCGTGGCGCGGAATTCGATTACGGTTCTGCTTCCGCACGTCTGGCCGAGGCTGCAGCTCAGCTGCGCACCGTCCAGCAGATCCGCAAGAAGTTCGGCCACTAAGGCCTCGCTTGTTGTGTGATTGATCAAAAAGGGTAGCCTCGGCTACCCTTTTTTCTTTTCTGATGTTCACCATTATGGTCGCAGCCGCTGACCACCCAGGATTGGTAGCCAGTCATGTCTCTTGAAATCGTTATTCTCGCCGCCGGTCAAGGCACGCGTATGCGCTCGGCGTTGCCGAAAGTTCTGCACCCGATCGCTGGCAACTCGATGCTCGGCCATGTTATCCACAGCGCCCGGCAACTTGATCCACAACGCATTCACGTGGTGATTGGCCATGGAGCCGACGCGGTGCGTGAGCGTCTGGCTGCTGATGACCTGAATTTCGTTCTTCAGGACAAACAACTCGGCACAGGCCATGCCGTGGCCCAAGCGGTCCCTTTCATCAAATCCGACACCGTGCTGATTCTTTATGGTGATGTGCCACTGATTGAAGTGGAAACCCTGCAACGACTGCTCCAGAAGGTCGGGCCGCAGCAGCTGGGCCTGCTCACCGTGAACCTGGACGATCCGACCGGTTATGGCCGCATCGTGCGTGACGCGGCGGGCAACGTTACCGCTATCGTTGAGCAGAAGGACGCCACTGAAGCCCAGCGCGCAATCACTGAAGGCAATACGGGCATTCTGGCCCTTCCCTTCGAAAGCCTGGGTGGCTGGATGAGCCGACTGTCCAACAACAATGCCCAAGGCGAGTATTACCTCACGGACGTTATCGCCATGGCGGTGAGCGACGGATTGGTGGTGGCGACTGAGCAACCTCAAGATGCTATGGAAGTGCAGGGCGCGAATGACCGCAAACAGCTGTCTGAACTTGAGCGTCACTATCAGCTGCGTGCCGGTCGTCGTTTGATGGCCCAGGGTGTGACGCTGCGAGACCCTGCTCGTTTCGACGTCCGAGGTGAAGTCAGCGTCGGCCGTGACGTGTTGATCGATATCAACGTGATTCTCGAAGGCAAGGTCGTCATTGAAGACGACGTGGTGATCGGCCCTAACTGCGTGATCAAGGACAGCACCTTGCGCAAAGGCGTGGTGATCAAGGCCAATAGCCATATCGAAGGCGCGATTCTGGGTGAAGGCAGCGATGCGGGTCCATTCGCACGTTTGCGCCCAGGTACGGTGCTGGAAGCTCGCGCGCATGTGGGTAACTTTGTTGAACTGAAAAACGCCCACTTGGGCGAAGGCGCCAAGGCCGGACACCTGACTTACCTGGGGGATGCCGAGGTCGGCGCGCGTACCAATATCGGCGCCGGCACCATCACCTGCAATTACGATGGCGCCAACAAGTGGAAAACCGTGTTGGGCGAAGATGTGTTCATCGGTTCCAACAATTCGCTGGTCGCGCCTGTGGATATCTCTTCCGGTGCAACCACTGCGGCCGGTTCGACCATTACGCAGAATGTGGATAACGCGCAGTTGGCGGTGGGCCGTGCGCGCCAGAAGAATATCGATGGCTGGAAGCGGCCCGAGAAAATCAAGAAAAGCTAAGTTATCCACAGCTCGCTGAAATCTAAGGATCGCAGCCTGCTTCAGCTTCTACAGAGCAATATAAATATTCTGTAGACGTTGAAGCAGACTGCGATCCTTTGTGTTTTATCCACAGATAAATTTTCTTTGCACAGCTTGACGAAGTTTCGCCGATAGGTTTTGATTGGTTACGTTATCTTTCGAAACGAAATTTACTGAATTATGTCGAAGCGCAATACACCTCAGCGTCGCCACAACATCCTTGCCTTACTCAATGAGCAAGGCGAAGTCAGTGTGGATGAGTTGGCCAAACGCTTCGAAACCTCCGAAGTTACGATTCGCAAGGATCTGGCAGCCCTTGAAAGCAACGGTCTGCTGCTTCGCCGTTATGGCGGAGCGATCACCATGCCCCAAGAGCTAGTGGCCGATATCGGTCAGCCGGTCTCCAAATATAAACAGGCCATTGCCCGCGCTGCGGTGACACGAATCCGCGAACATGCGCGGATCATCATCGACAGCGGCAGCACTACCGCTGCGATGATCCCGGAACTCGGTCAACAACCGGGCCTGGTGGTGATGACCAACTCACTGCATGTGGCCAATGCCTTGAGCGAACTCGAGCATGAGCCGGTGCTGCTGATGACCGGCGGGACCTGGGATCCGCATTCCGAGTCCTTTCAGGGTCAGGTTGCCGAGCAGGTATTACGCTCTTACGACTTCGATCAGCTGTTCATCGGAGCTGATGGCATCGACCTGGTCCGCGGTACAACCACCTTCAATGAATTACTTGGGCTGAGCCGGGTCATGGCTGAAGTCGCCCGGGAAGTGGTTGTCATGGTGGAGGCCGACAAAATCGGTCGCAGAATTCCCAATCTGGAACTGCCCTGGAGCAGTGTTCATACCCTTATTACCGATGATCGCCTGCCGCTTGAGGCACGGGATCAGATTCAGGCGCGCGGCATCACGTTGATATGCGCCGCTATCAGTCAGGAGAAATAGCATGTGTGGAATTGTCGGCGCAGTCGCAGAACGTAATATCACCGCCATCCTGGTCGAAGGCCTGAAGCGTCTGGAATACCGTGGGTACGACAGTGCCGGCGTGGCGGTCTACACCAACGACGCAAAACTCGAACGCCTGCGTCGTCCGGGTAAAGTCAGCGAGTTGGAACAGGCGTTGGCTGAAGCACCATTGATGGGGCGTCTGGGTATTGCCCATACCCGTTGGGCGACACACGGTGCGCCGTGCGAGCGCAACGCGCATCCGCATTTTTCCGGTGACCTGGCGGTGGTGCACAACGGTATCATCGAAAACCACGAAGCCCTGCGTGAACAACTCAAATCCCTGGGTTACGTGTTCACGTCGGACACCGATACCGAGGTCATCGCGCACCTGCTGGATCACAAACTCAAGGACCTGCACGACCTGACCGTCGCGCTCAAGGCAACGGTCAAAGAACTGCACGGTGCCTACGGCCTGGCAGTGATCAGCGCTCGCCAGCCAGATCGCCTGGTCGCTGCGCGTAGCGGGAGCCCGCTGGTGATCGGCCTGGGTCTTGGTGAAAACTTCCTGGCGTCCGACCAGTTGGCACTGCGCCAGGTCACTGACCGCTTCATGTACCTGGAAGAAGGCGATATCGCCGAAATTCGTCGCGACAGCGTGCAGATCTGGGACGTTGACGGCAAGGCGGTCGAGCGCGAAACCGTGCAGTACCGTGATGGCGCAGAAGCGGCCGATAAAGGTGAGTTTCGCCATTTCATGCTCAAGGAAATCCACGAGCAACCGGCCGTAGTACAGCGCACCCTGGAGGGGCGTTTGAGTCAGACTCAGGTCCTGGTGCAGGCATTCGGTCCACAAGCGGCCGAGTTGTTCGCCAAAGTTCGCAACGTCCAGATTGTCGCTTGTGGCACCAGTTATCACGCTGGCATGGTCGCTCGTTACTGGCTCGAAGAGCTGGCCGGTATTCCGTGCCAGGTCGAAGTGGCCAGTGAGTTCCGCTACCGCAAAGTAGTGGTGCAGCCGGACACGCTATTCGTGACCATCTCCCAATCCGGCGAAACCGCCGACACCCTGGCCGCGCTGCGCAACGCCAAGGAATTGGGGTTCCTCGCCAGCCTGGCAATCTGCAACGTCGGCATCAGCTCGCTGGTACGTGAATCCGATCTGACCTTGCTGACACAGGCCGGCCGCGAAATCGGCGTGGCCTCGACCAAAGCCTTCACCACGCAATTGGTCGGTTTGCTGTTGTTGACTCTTTCTCTGGGGCAGGTTCGCGGCACGCTGGCCAAAGGCGTTGAAGCAACGCTGGTCGAAGAGTTGCGTCGCTTGCCAACCCGTCTCGGTGAAGCGCTGGCCATGGATAGCACCGTGGAGAAAATCGCTGAGTTGTTCGCCGAGAAAAATCACACCCTGTTCCTCGGGCGTGGTGCGCAATTCCCGGTAGCAATGGAAGGGGCGCTCAAGCTCAAGGAGATTTCCTACATTCACGCCGAAGCCTACCCGGCTGGCGAGCTGAAGCATGGTCCGTTGGCGCTTGTGGATAACGACATGCCAGTCGTGACCGTGGCGCCGAACAACGAGCTGCTGGAAAAGCTGAAGTCCAACCTTCAGGAAGTCCGCGCCCGTGGTGGCGAGCTGATCGTCTTCGCTGATGAACAGGCAGGCATGACCAATGGTGAAGGCACGCACGTCGTGCACATGCCACACATCCACGACATCCTGTCGCCGATCCTCTACACCATCCCGCTGCAGCTACTGTCGTACTACGTGGCCGTGCTGAAAGGCACCGACGTTGACCAGCCACGCAACCTGGCGAAGTCGGTGACGGTGGAATAAGTTATCCACAACTGATCGAGCCCTTTGGTTTCTAACAATAAAGATTGACACAAAACAATAAAGATTGACACGACGCAACATAGATTGACACAAGGCCGAAACCCCCGTATCTACGGGGGTTTCCATTTTTGGGCTGAGCCGTCGGTCTAGATTCTCCGCTTCTTCCCGCTCCGGGAGTAGGCTAAAGAGCGCTGTACCATCGGCAGATGGTGGACGATTTTTTCCTATAACTATTTTCAGGGCGAGGAGAGGCGGTCCCGGCGGACGAAGGAGGTAGCATTGCGCGGTCGTAGGTTTTCGTCTGAGACAGATATTCAGCGGCATATTACGAATGGATTCGGTAGCGGTGCTGGTGCCAGTTATCTGCCCTGGCTGCGCGTCCAAGACGTGCCTTCCAGAGGACGCTCCCATAAGATCCAAGGTGTGAAGATCGATCGCCTCCATCACCTCTTTTCTGACCTAGAACGCGCCTATTTTTTGGTATGTGAATTTTCGGAAGATGTTGTGGATATACGCGAGCAGTATCCATTGCTGCCGCGAGAAAGTGCTCAAGCAATCGCTAGCTCTATCGGAGTGCGATACCCCAGGTATCCGAAGACAGTGCTTCCTTACGTCATGACCACGGATTTTTTATTAACAATAAAAAAGCCCGATGGCAGCTTTAAATCCGTAGCACGAACAATCAAATACCGCAGCGACCTCGAAGGCAAACAAGCCAGGAGAACGTTGGAAAAACTTGAGATCGAAAAGCGTTTCTGGGCTGGTCAACACGTTGATTGGGCCATTGTCACTGAAGAAATGTTCAGTCCCGATTTGATCAAAAACTTAGGCTTGCTCAGGAAATTCGCTCAGCTGCCGCGCGCTTTGGTAGAGCCCTCATTACATTCAGATTTTCTGGAGCACTTAGCTAGCTGCCGTCCATACCCTTGGAGTACTGCTGAAAGTCTGCGAAAGATTGCCGCACGTTTATTTATCTCCTATCAAGATTCTCGGGCTTTATATCATCACCTGATATGGTCCAAGTCGATCAACGTAGATTTGGTTGGTACTCCCATTCAAATGACTGCACTACTACCAACCTTTGAAATCATCGAAAACCCAATAAAAATTTCACTGGCGGCGGAGGGCTTATCATGAAAGTCCAAGTCAATGATATTTTTGAACCGGTCACTGAGTTTTCCGTCGTGCCTGGTATCGTTAGGGTCTTGTATCTCAGTGAGCGATACGATGCGGTAGTTTTGATCCAATTAACGGACCCGCCACGCCAACCGATTGGTTTGGGCTTGGAAGAGCTTCGCGGCTCTGTCATAGCAGGCGATACGAAGCCATCCAAGGTTGTTACGCCTGAGTTTCTCTTAGTGCTAGAGGATGACCTGGATGAGAAAAAGAAGCGGGAAAGGGATGAAAAGTGGAACATCATCGCTCCCCTGATCGACTCAGATTACCCAGGTCAGATATTTGCTCCCGATGAGATGGGGCGAATGGTGGGCGCTAGAGCTGTTGAGCTTGGCATGCAGCGCAAGAGTATCTATCGACTTCTGTACCGTTACTGGATCAATGGCCAGGTTCGAAATGCGCTCTTGAAAAACTACGCGGGCGTCGGAGTTCCTGAGCGCAAGTATGATCCCGCAAAACCGCCCGGCAGAAAACCACGATACCAAGGTATTGCCGTTTCGCCGACCAAGCTTATTGATGCCGTGGATAAGCGCTGTATCCGTGTCGGTTACTCGTTATTCGTGGGGGATAAGACTTCTACGATAACCAGCGCCTATGTCGAGATGCTTAGAAGGTTCTACACAGCGAAAGACCTTTCGAAAAATCCAGAATCGGGTGGTCGCCTCCTACCCGATTCGGAAATTCCTTCCTTCAGGCAGTTCGATTATTGGGGAAAGCAATATTTCGACGAAGTTGAAACTGAACGCGGGCGTAAGGGAATGCGGAAGTGGCTAAAAGATTGCCGCCCCCTTTCTGGAACCGTGCGTGACTGGCTTCGTGGCCCCTGCCATCAGTTTGAGATCGATGCCACCATTGCTGACATTTATCTCGTGAACGGCTACTCCAGGCGGATGCTCATTGGACGGCCGGTGGTGTACGTCGTCATCGATAGCTTCTCCGGCATGATCGTCGGTCTCTACATCGGGTTGGAGGGGCCGAGCTGGAACGGAGCCAGGCAAGCGCTGTTCAACGCTTTCACTTCGAAGGTTCAGTTTTGCGCTACCAACGGGGTCACAATCGATCCCGAAGAATGGGCCTGTCACCACCTCCCGCATCACATCTACGCTGATCGAGGCGAGATGTTGGGGAAAGCAGCTGAAGGTCTTGCCACTGGCCTGAATATCGAGCTGGGAATCGCTCCGCCTTACCGGCCGGACTGGAAGTCGATGGTGGAGAGTCGGTTCGGTATCCTGAACGATTTGACGGGCATCAGGTGGCTACCAGGTGGCGTAGCGGCCAGGGAGAAGGAGCGTGGCGAGCGAGATTACCGACTCGACGCGACGCTGAGCATGAAAGAGTTCACTAAGATCATCATCCAGTGCGTCCTTCACTATAACCGCTTCAACCGGCAGCCCGACAGGCTCACTCAAGAGATGATGAACGACGGTGTCGACCCGACGCCGGTAGGTATTTGGACTTGGGCGTTGGAAAATGGCCACGTCGAACCAAACAATCATCCCGACGAGCTGGTCTATCTCCATTTGCTTCCGCGCGAGCAAGCAACGGTGCAAAAGGGTGGTGTGCTATTCCGAGGGATGCACTATGTCTGTGATGTAGCGATCGAGAACAACTGGTTTGCGAAAGCCCGTAGCCGCGGGGTTTGGTCTATAGAGTGTTGGTATGATCCAAATTCCGCGGCACATATTTGGATCCGGGGCGACAACAAACAGTTCATCCGTTGCGATTTGCGTAAGTCCGATCACAAGTATGCTGATTATCGATCCGATGAAATTTTCGACCTGCTCGAAGCTTACCGCCAGGCTCCACCGGCTCATAAGCGCGCTGAGTTGGAGAGTCGGATTTCGCTTCTAGAGGAGGTTAATCAAATCGTCAGTGGTGCGATGGCTGAGCGAAAAGAAGAGCCAGTCCCTGCGACCAAGGCCGAGATGATTGGAAATATTCGTGAGAACCGCGCTGTTGAACGCCTCAAGGAGCGGGAGACCGCCCATGTGCCAGAGGGTGTGAGGATTGACCCGCCTGGGCAAAAGGCAGAGACCGCCCCAGAACGCTCGGAGAACTTTGCCGGCCCTCGCAGCGCTCAGGTCATCGATATGCTCAAACGACTCCGCCCAGGACAAAACTAATGAAAGGCGCCCAAGTTTTCGCAAGCTACACCAAGCAGGCGATAGCGGACTACGCGGGAAATCCGCTCATCGAAGCGCTGCCACCTATCTTCTCAGAAGAGGTAGCAATCCAACTGATCTCGAATTTTCCCCGTCCTGTTGATCCAGAAGAGCTCGCCCTTGACCGTTCGACTCGGATCCACTGTATCGACCGGTTGAGGACGGTGGTTCAGCCTCTGTTGGTCCATATTGATCTGGAGTCCGTATTTTCATTGCTGGTTCGACGAGGGTACGTCGGACGCAACCCGACCTCTCCAGACACTGTCAGACATCTACACTCGCTTTCGGGTGCACAGCGCTACCACGATGGATTCAAGTCGACTGCCGAAACGTTCAGTCTGGTTGGCCTTAGTGGCATTGGGAAGTCCACCGCCCTTGAAGCCATTTTGAGTCTCTACCCTCAAACGATCCGACACGAGCGTTATGAAGGAAAGCAGTTCGTTCATACCCAGATCACCTGGCTCAAGCTTGACTGCCCCCGAGATGGGTCACTGGCAGGCTTCTGTCAGCAATTCTTCTATGCTGTCGGGCGAGCGTTAGGCGATGAGGATTACTACAAGCGGTATCGGTCTCGGAACATCAATGACTCGTTGCAACAAATGGAGCAGGTTGCGAGTACATTTTTCATCGGAGCTCTGCTGATCGACGAACTTCAGAACCTGCACCTGGCGAAAACTGGGGGCAAGGACAACATGCTGAATTTCTTCCTCCATCTAGTGAACAACATTGGCATTCCCGTGGTGTTCATCGGGACAAATTCCATGATCAGCCTATTTTCGGACGTCATGCGTAACGCACGGCGTTGCTGCGGCGTAGGGGTTCTCGAATTTAAACGCTTTGAGAAGGACGATGACGAGTGGCGAATGCTCGTTGAAAACCTCTGGAGCTATCAGTGGTACCAGCAGAAAGTCGAACTGACCGAAGAAGTGTTTGATGCATTGTATGAACATACCCAAGGCGTCACCGACTTTTTGGTGAAGCTTTTGGTGCTCAGCCAGAGGTATGCGATCCAGAGTGGTTCGGAATGCGTCACCGTCGAGACAATCGCGCTGGTGAGTAACACCAAGATGCAAATATTGAAGCCAGCATTGTCCGCCCTGCGAAGCCGAGATCCGAAACGGATGCGGCAGTTCGACGATTTGCTTCCGATTGAAGACCAACTGAGCGACATGATGGCGTTCGATGGTTTGGCTCGGCCGGAGCGACTGGCGTTGCTGCGCAGTGTCAGCAGTCGTAGCGACAATAGCGTCCAAAAGCCTAATGTGGCGCCCGTTAACCCAGTCAAATCGCAGCCTCCTGCGGCGGTGGCGGTTGAGACATCAGAGGCAAAGGCGCTAAGCGAAAGTGAAGACTCCGTTGAGGTGTTGAAGAGCGCCGGTTGGATAAACAGCGATCTATTTGAATTCTCTCCGTTGTATCGGAAGGGGTGAATAAAAGGTGACGAAATGGGGCCAAAATTCCATTTCTTTCCGGCCGTGTTTCACGATGAGACGCTTCACAGCGTCCTTTCAAGATATGCCCGGCTCTGTGGCGTACGTAGCTGCAGAGCCGTTTTCGATGGAGCACAGTCCGCAAACTTCTTCTCGCAGAACGTGGCTTTCCCATGTCGACTAGCTGATCTTGCCGAGACACTGCCGTGTGGCACAGGCCTATCGCTAGCTGAGGTGATAAAGCACCATACGCTGCTGCCCTACTACGAACCTTTTTTGACCCAGCGACAGGTGGACGACGCCAATACCTTGATGGCGGGTAACGGCGAAGGGTTGATGCTAAGGTTGGGGTTAATCGCGAGTCGACTCGAGTTCGCTTCGAGAGTGCGATTTTGCTTCGACTGTATCGACCAGGACGTGGCCTGTGTGGGAGCAGCGTACTGGCACCGTGTGCATCAGCTTCCAGGCGTTTTGATCTGTCCCCACCATGGAACCCCGTTGAAGTTCCTTGATTACCGCTGGTTGAGCCGAAATTCTCGAAGAATGCACTTACCGGACGATGAGGACGTTCAGTCTCACTCCATTTCGTTAGACATCCCTCAAAATCTACAAAGTGCTCTGCACGAAATAGCGCAGCGTTCGATGCAGGTGCTTGAGACCGATGTTCCTCCATTATGTCCTGATGCGATTCGATCAGTGTTTCTGGATAGCGCTATTGCCTTGGAAATGACTTCTGACACTGGTCGGCTGCACTTAGGCAGATTGGCGCGGCACATGTCTGCGTTCTTTGAGGCTCTCCCCTCCTCAGGGGAGTACTCGATACTGAAACAATCGTCTGCGGATATACCGGCGGCCTGGGTTGTGAAGCTTTTGCGTAAGCCGAGGGGCACCCATCATCCGCTGAAATTCATCCTGCTGGCCTGCGCGCTGAAGGTCGACATGGAAAGGATACTGCGGCAGAACGGGCCTATTACCGAGTCGCTTAATCGAACAGCCAATACCGAAACTCCTGGTGTACGAGATGCCAACGGATCTCCAACCAGTCGCTCAAGCACCATTGAGTATATGAGTGAGGCATCTGAAACGATCTGGAGGCTGGCGCTCTCGGGGGCTGACGCGAAGACCATAGCGTCAGTAACAAGGAACTCGATTCCATGCGTCTACCGAATGATACGCGCGATTTCGGATGGACCTGACCGATGGAAAGAGGCGAGGCTTTCGAAACAGCTGGGTGATAGGAGGACTCGATTTGAGGGGGATTACAGAGCTCGCCTAGCTCATGAGTGTCGAGATTATGTGTGGCTTCATCGAAACGATCGGCAATGGCTGTCTGAGCGCACACAAGAGCCAGGTAAAGCCCACAGACCGCGCAGACAGCAAGCAGAAAGATTCAAAGACCTCGACCTTAACCTTGCCAATGAAGTGGTTCAATGCGCTGAAATGTTACGAACGCTTCCAGGTAAACCTGTCCGTATCTCACGGACAAAAATAGGCAGAGAGCTTCATGTGTTATCTAGGTTTGAAAAGCAGCTCAACAAGCTGCCGCGCTGTGCGGCTGCACTGGCGGCCGAATGCGAAACCCTGGATGCATTCCATAGGAGGCGTTTGAGCTGGGCCGAGCGTAAGCTAAAACTAGACGGCAAACCAATTACTCAATCATCGATATATCGAACAGCGTGTATCAGAAAACCGCGCACAGGGGGACTGCATTCTGATTCTAGTATGGATATTGCTCTGTAACGCCGTCGCCAGAAGCCCCGTCAATGAGCAACGCGTAGATTCGCTGTGTGAGTTTTTGGCGAAGCAATACATGAAGGGTATTTATATGTGTTCGGTATTATATTATGACACCGAATAAAAAACGGCGGATTTTTTAAAGTAGTAGTTGGTGGCTGTTCGCTACTGTGTTGCGCTCATAAAAATCCTTGCCTGGGTACAGGGTGATATGTGATAAAAGTACTTCCTTCACAGGATTCGCGTCCTACCAGAACCCACGCTAAAAAATCGGCTACTCATGTCCAGCATTCTTTTTTTTCCAATATCGATGCCAGATGAGACACTGTTATCTCGTATTACGAGGTACCATTTTTTGTCTGGAAACAAAACAGAGGCAGAAACGTTTCGTGACCTTTTTGGCGTTGCCCCATTTCAACTTTCGATTATACCAAAGCAATTAGGGAACCTTGCGTCTCGATTACCTGGAGTTAAAGAAAGCAACTTTAATGAATTGCTTGAAATTAATACTTATTTTCCTGCATACAAACCTTTTATAGGGTTGTCAAAAGACCCATCTAAGGAACTGGACAGAGTTTTGTCAGATGTTGCCCGAGTGCCTAGGTGGGAGGGTACAAAAAATAGCAGAGCCAAAATTTGCTTAGCCTGTGTGCAGGCTGACCTCATAGAGTCAGGTTACGCATATTGGCACCGAGCTCATCATGTACCGGGCGTTACGGCCTGCTGGCGGCATGGCGAGGAACTTCTTCAATCTTGTCCGAATTGTTCTCACCCTTTCTTTCGTAGAAACAAGTTATTACCTAATTTAACCGAAGATTGTGTTTGTGGGTGGAACGCTATTAAACCTGCGAACCGTTTACTAGCCTCATCTGAAGAACGAGAGTACGCAGTTTTTGTAAATGATATTCTGCAACGCAATCTGCCATCGGTGGATTATAAGATTTTGGCTGCCTGTTATCGACGTCAAGCAAAGAAGCGTGGGTTTGTTCATGGGAATCTGATTGGCACTGCTAAATTATTTAGCAGTATTCGTGATAAGTTTGGCGATGATACTATTTCGAAAATTGACCTAGCATACGCAGCCGGTATCCGACGTCAATGGATTCGGCTATCGACAACAAGAGGTCAAATCGATATGCCGCTGGCGCGGCATCTTCTAATATCTCTACATCTATTTGGTAGTGCAGAAAAATTTGAGAAATGCTTGGCAGAAGAGTCTCTACTTACTAGCTCGGCAAACCCGACGGTTCGTCTAAAAGAGAAAGCTTTGCCAGAAAGTAAAAAAAAGGCTTATCGAGAAAAAATCTCAATACTACTTGAGGTTAAGCCAGGTATTGGTATGGACTATCTTTGGGTCAATGCTTATCAAGTAACACGCTGGCTCAACGAAAACGATAAAGACTGGTTATTGAGTGAAATTACAAGGGACGTAAAGCAGAAGAACAGTGTCGAGTCGGTGGTGAGCGATGAGGACGAAAAATACGCAACTATTCTTAAAGAAGGCGTTGAGAATTTGTACCGCATCGCCCAAAAACAGGTTCGAGTAAATATCGGTAACATGCTTGCACTTTTGCCGCGAAAAGTAAGTAGGGAGCGTGCGACTCGTAAGTCTTTTCCGTTGGTGTCAGAACAACTTGAGCTTCATCTAGAATCTCTTTGGCATTTCCGGTTACGGAGAATGATATGGACGATGTCGGAGATCGCGAGGCTTAAGTTACCCCCAAACAGCTCCAGCTTAAAATTATTGACTACAGTACCTCATGTGGCTTGCCAAGCTCTCATAAATCACTTCGAGTGGGATTTAGACAACATGGTTAAGGAAGGTATTGATGGTGAAGTTATGCTTAGAAATACCGGCGTCTCGCGGCAATGGGAAGGGCCACCAGGTTATGATATTCCCATGGGTGGCAATGCATACATGGAGATGATCGCGTCCAATTCAAAGCTCTAGTAGATATTTTTATGGAATGGCACAGTACTGCTGTGGATCCGATGATCTCTGAGGCGTATTGCTGGGCAGTGGATGTCACTATTTATACCGACGCCAATTGCATATCGACGGGGCATTGGACGCGCCGATATCGCCCCACTCAATGCCGCAGACGTCAGCATTCATGACGCCCCGGCTTCACTCCCATTTGCACCGATCCCGAAGTGGGATTCAAGCATGGGCAATGGTATGACGTCGGTAACTGGCGTAAGCCACTCCAGCCGGCGACACCACCGATCGAAATAGTGGTGTTCAGTGAGGCGAGAGATACGTAGAGCTGTAGGTCTTGAAAACGTGAACCCGCGATCAGAGGTATCGCGGGGTGAATCAGACCATAGCGACCGGGCTAAGCATCAGCTTTCGAGGAGATGAGTCAAATTTTGCGTGCTGTTCATCGCGTTTAGACTAGGCGCTTTACGCGCAGCTATGCTGACTGGTGTGATTGATTATTCGACTCGATTTTTGAGGTGAGTCGGAGGGACGAATGAATCTGGCGGGCCTAGTCGAACTGCTTTCCGGTGGCGAAAGATTACCTGGATGTGAGCTAGCTCATTCAGACGCCGTGGCTCTGGTCGGATTTTACTTCCCTGGACGCGCCTATTGCCTAGTCGCTGATTGGACAGTGGTTGATATAGCGGTCTCCCCCCGTCAGTTAAAGGCCGTTGTGAGAAGAGGAGTCACTCCCACTTTGGTCAACGCTTTATGTGTTATCCACGATAGCAAAGGACGTTTCCCTCGCGGTCATTGGGTAAGAACTTCATTGGGGGTTTCGTTCACCCATGATTGCCTGTTCGAGACAAAAAACACCGTTTATGTGTTGATGGGACCCGGTCGAAGGGTACGAACAGACCTGGACGTCGCGCAGAGCCTGTACTGAAAGTCACTGGTGCGCAATGTGGCAGTCATCGACGTTCAGCGTTTTAGGTTTCGTCCGCCTCAGCCATCCCTATATTTTTCCGGTGCTTACCAAGACATAGTGTTGGCCACGTATCAGCAATCGCCCCCTAGAACCTGGCTGTATAAGGGGTGGCCTGTCTACTTCAGAGGAGCCGAGCGGCGTGCTTGCTATAATTCAAACGAATGATTCACACTCCCAGAATCCATCGGCGATGGCGGTGGTTTTCTAAGGTTAAGCGCAAATTCTAGCGGAGTGGCAACACATGACCATGCCCTGCGAGCGTACCCGGAGTATCGTCCAAACAGGCGAGTTCTTGCGTGAGCTGTCCAGAGATCAGACCCTCCCAGAATCTGTTCGTCAGCAGGCAAAACGCCTCCTGCGGCATTACCCAGAACCATGGGTGATCTTTGGGATCGGCTCCTTCGAAGAGTTGCTTCAAACAAAGGATCCGAGCGATCCAACGCGAGAGTTCGCGATAGTGGTCCACACTCCCCAGTTGAGCTCCAGCACTGACGGATAAGGTTGGAAAAACTTCCTCAGACTGAGTCTATGATAGAGACCATGGTCTGTGGCAATCCGAGATGGTGCTGTCCGCGCTTCAACGCTCCGACCCTCGTGTTGATGAACGGTATAGATCATTATGCTGTATGTATGTACAGTTAATGGGTTCTTACGGTCTTACTCATTGCCTAAGTGTTGAAGCCCTTGGGCGGTGTCACGTGCCGAGATAAGCCCTGAAGTTTGTTGGGTAAGGTGTTATTTTCAGTGATTCCATATTGATACTATCGGAACGGAATTCGACCTATGATCACACTGAAAACTGCCATTATTCACAGCTTCAAGAAGCTGGCCAAGACCAGCTATATCTCCGAGGTGGTCAAGAAGGATGTGGCGCTCGATACTGAAAATCCTGCGTTGCATTTTCTGGTCAATGGCATCCACGGCCTCATCGGCAAAGAAGGCAACAGCGTGGTCTATGGACAGTTTGCCAATGATGACCGTCAGGGGCCGTTTCCAGAGCGCTTCACCGCGTTCGTAGAAGTACAAGATGATAAAGCGCAATTTATCGACTTGACCCACTTGGCAATGGACCAACTGGTGGAGCAAGCCGGTAATCAAGTCTTGTCGACTGGTGGACACATCCTTTGCGCCCAGTACACCTCGGGCGCAACCGACTTTTTCCTGGTCGCCAGCATGAAGGAGCGCGGTGGTATTCAGCTGGACGAAAACTATGTGCCGAAGGAAATTCAAGAAGTCGATCTCAACAAGGTTCAGCAGGCCGCCAGGATCAACTTGGCTAGCTTCGTGGCCATAAAGGCTATGGCTGCTGCGGCCGCTGCTGCGCCTGAGCAGAATGAGGATGACGCGGAGGATGAAGTGGATTCAACCTACCTGTGCTTCATCAGCCGCGGCCGTGATAGTCAGGCATCTGACTATTTCATTTCTGCACTGGGTTGTGCGAAAGGAGTGGCCTCCGGACGCGCTACCAAAAATGCCATTGATAACATTGCCCGGTTTTTTCGCGACAACAAAGCGTTAAAAAGCTTTGGTTATAAGGCCAAAGAGGCGGTGATCAAATATCTGGAGGAGCAGTTGGCCGCAGGCAAGTCCGCGCGCCTGGACGCCATCTGCCACGTCGCTGTCGCACACGTACCCGCTGACTTAGTGGATGAAATCGTTGGGTTGAAGGATATTTGAATAGTGAGAAACATAAGGTGCCGGACGACTTTACGGTCAATGCGAAATCGCTGAAAGAGAAGACCCGTATCAAGGGGGACGCTGCTAACTGGTCGTTGCAATTCGAGCGTGGAGCGTTAGGTAAGGATCCGGCCGCAGACGTTTACTATGATGAGGGGCGGAAGAAGTTGACCCTGTCCAATCTGACTGCCGAACTGGTTGGTGTGATCGAGAAAGAATTGCTGGCTAGGGCTGGCTAAAAATGTTTTCCAATGTGGTAGCTCTCTACCGTGCCCTCGGAGCGCCCACCATTGAGGATGGGGTCATCCGCTATGAGGGGAGGCCAACGCCCGACATTATCGGTGCGTTGCGAATGTGTGATGACCTGCCCGCAGCCTATGGCAAGTTCGAGCATTGCTCTGAAGAAGCTGACTCTCTCGATATTGAGTTTCGCTTGCCATCGAACGAGTCGGGCCGGTTCTACCCGAACTTAGGCGAGTTTGTCGCTCGCAATGGCTCATTGGGCAAGGGCCAATTTCCGAGTAACGTGTACATTGTTGAGCTCAGTTGGGCGGATAGTGATGACACCGAACCTTCGGCGATTAAGGCGCTCAGGCGCGTCTGCCGGCTGATCGAGCTGCTTGCACTGCTAGCGATCGGCGTCGACAAAGACAGCAGTCCAGATGGTTATAACCTGTTTTTTGCCTTGCCTCCTGATGGGGCTAAGCCTCCGAGAACTTTTCTGTTGCCTACCCAGGTTGACGTCAAGGTTCTTGACTATGAGCTCAACCACCTGAGCTTGTTGGAAGAAATACTCAATCGAAAAAACGAAAACAAGGCGCACCTCTCCGAACGAAAATTGATGATTCGGATGGCGGTGGCGAGCGTCATCGAGAAGTTTGAGAGCGAGCCGAATCTGTTCTTGGTGATCGTGCGGGAGTGGCGGGAGGTCCTCGCCACGTACCGTGCGAATCTGCAAACCTACGTCTATAGCTTCTCGTTTGAGAGAGCCCGGCGCGAGGTGGCCCAGGCTGAAATCGACTATGGCACTAAGCTTAGCGGGGTACTGGGCGACATCGCGGGCAAGATGCTTGCCCTGCCGATATCGTTGGCGGGTCTGGTTGTGCTGGAGAAAACAACCTCAAAATTCGAAGGTTTTATTCTTGTCCTTGGGCTGGCAGTGGTCTCTGTGGTTCTGCTTGCGATCTTGCACAATCAAATGCTGCAAACAGAGCGCCTGCTACACAGTTTCAATGTCATCTTCGATGATTTTAAGGACAAGATAAAAACCTATCCCCCAAAACTTCAGGGCTTGCTCAGGATCACCATCGACCAGGTCGACAAGCAGGGCCGAACGCTAACTGGGACCTTTCGCTTGCTGAAGGGGCTGTCCTTGCTGCCAATCGTCGGGGCTTTGCTGCTGGCCTCGATAAAATACTGGGACGATTTCGTATGGCTATTGATGACCATCCTATCGGTCGTGTTTTCCGCGCTCAACGTAGTCCCGAACTTTCTCAGCCCGTAAAGGCTTTGCCTCATTTCTATGGAAAATTTTAAGGTGAAATTGGATTAGTAAGTTCAAACTGTTGAATAATGATCCACGCTGTCTTCAATTGCTCGAGGAAAAAATTTATGCTCGCAACAAACAGGTGGCGGCTGAGCACGCAGCATCCTCAACGGAGCTGGAGCGTGCGGCGGTTTTCATAAAGGCAGCGCTTTGCGGGAAATCTGGCTTATCCCTCGGCCACGTCGTTTTCAATCGTTCAGTGATAAACGTTAAGAGAGGAAAACCCACCATTTGAAACTCCTGAGGCCATCACAGTTGGCGGTCAGCAGGAGGTTGCCACGTAGTCTACGTATTGAAGGTCCCGCGTCTTACATTAGCGACGAGAAATCCCAGATGAGCGATGAACTGAATGAGGAGGATATGCGCTTGGCGCTATTCGGCTCCCCAAAACAATCCGACCCCGTAGTACTCGCAAAGCCGCAGCCGAGTCCAACGTCCCGACTAAACTCTAAACCGCTATCACCGAAGCTGAGGGTGACACTGCATGTTACCAAGGACTTCGAAGGCGACGTGAGCGTATTCATTTATGATGCGAACACGCTGAGTACTCTTGTCGCGGAACAAGATGCAAAAAATGAAGCTAAAAAGAAGAAATTCAAATATTTCGATGTGGTCTCGGTCAAACCCATCCAGTAACTATCGTATCGTTAAAGAACGTGCTTCATTACACTGCTCTTGCTCCCTATGCAATACCACTGACCAGCCAGTTGTTTTCTTGCAGACATTCGTTTGCATGTAACTTGACCAGTATGCGCCGTAATAGGGACTGGCTGATAAAGTCCAAAAGAAACAACTCCAGCAGTATTAAAAAATACTCGGTTTTTTGAACAAGCGGATGGGAAACCTCCACAACACTACATCCTGAATATTTCCGCTATCGCTGTCTCATTTTGGTTAGCGGCGAGCGCCTTCCGGGTACAGCTATTGCCGCATCCCAACTTGACCGCGGTCACTGCTTGAATCATATAAGGCTGTGTGATGGTCAGATTGGTCAGGTGAGCCAAAAATATAAACAATCTCGGTTCGACTTCGCTGTGACGATGCATCGAGAACTGGTTTCAGCTCCTGAGCATGCGCACTTTCAGGTGTTGATTCGTGCTGCTGGTTAAGAGTACTCCTGAGAAAAGCCCTAGTAAAGGTAGAGCCACCCATCGGTTGGGGGCATGCCGAAAAAGTTAATTTTGAAAAAACAGGCGAACATTACAGAATTGTAATTGTTCAATCATCTCCCCGTTATCTTCAAATTGCAACGATACAAGTCGGCGACGATACGGGGGCAGAAACTGCTCCCGTAAACAATAATTCCAGCCGAAGAGCTTTCTAGTTCTGCCGAACCTAAGGAGTGATTAATGGATAACAATACGAAATTTTCGATGGCCGCTTTGGCGTTGGTTGTCAGTTCTGGGCCTTCTATAGTGTTTGCGGAGGAAAAGACTGGGGGGTTTATCGAAGACAGCAGCCTTACCGTGCTCAATCGAAATTTCTACTTCAATCGTGATCATCGTAACGGTCAATCAAGCCCCACGGGCAATGGCTACTCCGAAGCCTGGTCGCATGCGATTATCAGTAAGTTCGAATCCGGATTTACTCAAGGCACTGTTGGCGTGGGTGTCGATGCTTTCGCGATGATCGGGTTGAAGCTTGATACGGGTGACGGTCGTAATGGCGGTCGTAGCTCGTTCGATGTACTACCTGTCAACGGTGACGGCGAAGCTCGAGATGAATACACGAAAGTCGGTGGCGCGGCCAAAGTTCGCGCTTTTGACACTGTGGTGAAAGTCGGTGATGTATTTCCCGCCAACCCTGTCGTGGCGTCTGGCGACTCAAGGCTTCTACCGGAAAGTTTCCGGGGTGTGACCGCGACCAATACCAGCATCGAAGGACTGACTGTTCAGGGTGGTCGCCTGCATGCTATGAGTCAACCAGTCTCCAGCAATATGCGCGACAATTTCGCGACCTTCTATGCGGGCCCCGTTAATTCGCCTTGGGTCGGCTATTTCGGTGGCGACTACACTGTGAACAAGAATGTCATCGTTAGTCTTTACTCCAGCCGTCTCAAAGACGCCTGGAATCAATACTATGCTGGCACCGGGTTGAACTACTCCTTGTCTGATGAGCTTTCCGTATTCGGCGGTGTGAATTACTATAAGGCAGTTGACGAAGGGAAAAAACTGCTGGGCGAGTTCGACAACAATATTTGGAGCGCTAAAATTGGCGTGAAGTATGGTGCGCACTCACTTGCACTTTCTCACCAGCGAAATAATGGTAACGACGACTTCGACTATCTGCGTCAGTCGGATTCCATCTTTCTCGACAACTCAATCCAGTACAGCGACTTCAACTCGCCAAAAGAACGTTCATGGATGGTTCGTTACGACCTCGACATGAGCTCGTATGGCGTACCCGGCTTGTCGTTTATGACACGTTATGGTCGTGGCACCGACGCTGACTACTCCAACGCTAACGCAACATACATGCGGCGCGATGCGGACGGGAACCCGTTGACCGATCAGAAACGTTGGGAGCGCGACATCGAAGTAAAATACGTCGTTCAGACAGGTTCCTTGAAAGATATGTCTTTCCGCTTGCGGCAAGCGAACACCCGTGCAACCGCATTTGAATCGGATTTGGATGAAGTCCGTGTGATTGTTGAGTACCCACTAGCGATTCTGTAATACCTGAACGGGATGATTCGTTCTTGACGAATATCCCGTTTTCGATAGAAAGATTTCAAAAATGTAATTTTTCAATCATCTCCACGTTAACTTAAATTGCTTATAGTGAGTGGGAGTTAATAGGAACCTAGCTAGCGCATCTGGTTGGATTCCTATAGACAAGTAGCTAGTCTGTGAAAATCTGAAACTCATTGCTGTTCAGTTAAAGCTCCAAGCTCACCTTTAGAAGCTCCTTTGGAAAAAGGTGAATTTTTAAGACGTCCCTCGGGACGTCTTTTTTATGCGTGCGCCAGGCATGGCGCGTTGCGCGCAAGCGCAACCAGCTTGGCTGTGTGGCCTCGCTGGTGACTTGGAGGTGAAAGTCCTCTACACACCCGGCAAGGGGAAGTGTTAGCCAGAGGCAAGGGTGTCGCGGGTGACCGCGAATCTGAAGGAAGCCCGAGGCAAAATGCTGGCCTGACGAACAGCAAGCGGATAGAGGCGGCGCAGCGGGGTAAAGGGGCGTGTTTCCCTAAAGCCCAATACTTGCACGGGACGCTGCGACGTAGATCCGACAGGCATAAGCAGGAAGGTCGCGCGAATTACCCTGGGAGATCTGCACGTTTGCCACAGTGCTACCGAGCGTCGAGAGGCGACGGGATGAACGTGCAGAAGTCAGCCGAGGCCGTAGTAAGTGGCGAATAAACCCGTCACCAAGGGCCGAACAAGTTATGCCGCCAGTAGGCGTCAAAGTCTCGTTGAATACCGAAATGCAGAAATTTCTCCAAGAGAAGACTGTTACTCCGAGTCCCGGACAGTATCCGAGGATGACGGCTGACAGCGCACAGGTATCGGCGGCGTCTGTGACGTGGACGAACGCGGAGCCGGACACGCTGATGGAGCAGGTGCTTGTACCGGCCAACCTTAGGCGTGCGTATCAAGGCGGCCCGCTCTCGCCGTTGCTGTCGAACATCCTGCTCAACGAACTCGACCGCGAACTGGAACGGCGAGGCCATCGCTTCGTGCGTTATGCCGACGACGCGAACATCTATGTGCGCAGTCAGCGAGCTGGCACGCGGGTGATGGCCGGTGTTGAGCGTTTCCTGAATCAGCGCCTGAAACTGACGCTGAACCGGGAAAAGAGCCACGTAGCACGGCCTTGGGTCTGCGACTATCTGGGTTATGGGATGAGCTGGCATCAGCAACCGAGGCTGAGAGTGGCGACGATGAGTCTGGGTCGCTTGCACGACCGGTTAAGAGACCTGCTGCGCGGGGCGCGGGACCACAAGATGGCGAATGTCATCGAACGAATAAACCCTGTGCTGCGCGGGTGGGCAGGCTATTTCAAGCTCAGTCAGAGCAAACGGCCACTTGAGGAAATTGACGGCTGGGTACGACGCAAACTTCGCTGCGTCGTCTGGCGTCAATGGAAGCGGCCCTCAACGAGGGCACGTAACTTGATGCGCCTGGGGCTTAGCGAAGCTCGCACCTGCAAATCAGCCTTCAATGGCCGAGGCCCATGGTGGAGCTCGGGAGCATCTCATATGAATCAGGCGCTGCCGAAGAAGCTATGGGATCAACTTGGGTTGGTCTCGGTACTGGATACGATAAACCGGCTTAGCCGCATAGCTTGAACCGCCGTATACGGATCCGTACGTACGGTGGTGTGAGAGGACGGCGGATGTAAATCCGCCTCCTACTCGATCCGTTAAAACACGAGCATATAAAAAACGCCCGATACCTCTAAGTGTTGAGGTTAATCGAGCGTTATAAATCCCTCTGACAGCAGCATAGCTGCTAGCCGCCTCGTTTACGACACTCTCCAGCCACAGTGTACCTAATTGTATTTAGCTGTCCTTTTGAATCTTCATAGGTCATTGCGGCGGGCACCACTGCGCAGACTTTTGCAGGCCGCACCACACTGATAACCTTCACAACATCCACCTTCATCCCGTACTCGTATTCTTTCGACACAGGGGCGCTTTTCCCCTGGCTAATTGCATACTGCTCCATGGCTTTAGCATTCGCCACCATCATCTTTTCAAAGGCTTTGTCTCCTCCCCCTTCCGCCAGTACGAGAGAGGATAACGTCAGAGCTCCAGCGAAAGTAATAATACTCATGAACTTCATATTTAGTACCTCATATATTAACTGTTACAAGGATATCAATTCGAACATTGCGATGGCGTGGCGGCTAGGTTACGAATGTGTAATAAAGCCGTAAAAAAAACCGCCGCCGGAAACCGGAAGCGGTTTTTTATACGCAGTACTACTACATTTTACCTGTCTCATCTTTAGCATCACTTGAAACCACGGGAACGCTCTTCCCTTCTCTAGCAACATATGCCTCCATTGCCACATCTCGCGCCGCCATCATTTTTTCGAAGGTTCTGTCCCCCCCACCTTCGGCTAAAGCAACTGAAGAAAGGATTAAAGCACCCGCAAGAGCGCAGATTTGAGCAATTTTCATACTGACACCTCATATAGTTAACGCTAGTAGGGTATCAATTCGAACCTATCAACACGGTGGCGCCAAGATTACAGATTCGTTATGTAGCTCACATAAAAAAGCCCACTATCGAATCTCGATAGTGGGCTTTTAAAACTAAAGAATTATACGGCTTCTATTTTATCGTCTTCGTCTTCGGCTTCTTCCTCGTCTCGGCGGTGCGCCCATTGATAAAGCGCAGGCAATATCAGCAGGGTCAACGCAGTTGAGGATAGGATGCCCCCGATCACCACGGTAGCCAGGGGTCTCTGGACCTCTGCCCCCGTTCCGGTGGCCAGTGCCATCGGAATAAAGCCAAGAGAGGCCACCAGAGCTGTCATCAACACTGGGCGCAACCGGGTAAGAGCCCCTTCATTGATTGCGGAACTCAACGAATGTCCTTCCTCCCGAAGATTGCGGATGAACGCAATCATCACCAGACCATTCAGCACCGCCACGCCCGACAACGCGATGAAACCAACACCTGCCGAGATCGACAGCGGGATGTCTCGGAGCCATAAAGCCATGACTCCCCCCGTCAACGCGAATGGAATACCGGTGAACACCAATAGGCCATCCTTGAGGTTGTTGAACATCATGAACAAGAGTGCGAACACCAAGAGCAGGGCCACCGGGACTACAATCTGTAGTCGCTTGGCAGCGGATTGGAGCTGCTCGAACTGTCCTCCCCAGTTGGTCCAGTAACCGGCCGGGATCTGCACTTCTTTATCAATGGCGCTACTGGCCTCCTGTACAAATGAGCCGATATCACGCCCACGCACGTTGGCGCTGACGATCACCAGACGTTTGCCGTTTTCACGACTGACCTGGTTAGGTCCCAACACTAGATCGAGGCTAGCCACCTCTGAAAGAGCAATAAACCCGATCTGATCGGCATTGGTGTTAAGCAGCGCCGGTACCGGGATTAGCAGTGTGGACAATCCCTCGAGATCCTTACGCATGGCGTCGGATAAACGCACCACCATGTCGAATCGGCGGTCTCCCTCATACATCGTACCGGCTTGACGACCACCGACCGCCACCGCAATGGTGTCTTGTACGTCGCCAACGTTCAGTCCGTAACGGGCGGCTTTGTCACGGTCGATGTTGATGGTCAGTACCGGCAGTCCCGACGTTTGCTCGACTTTGACCTCGGAGGCACCATTGATCTTCTGCATGGACGCGGCAATTTTTGCAGCGGTGCTGTTAAGCACCGCCATGTCATCACCGAAGACCTTCACTGCCACATCACTGCGTACGCCTGAAATCAGCTCGTTAAAACGCAATTGAATAGGCTGAGAAAGCTCATAGTTGCTTCCGGGCATGGCGGCTGTAGCTTTTTGGATATCGGCTATCAACGCCTCCCTGGATTTATTCGGATCAGGCCATTGATTCTTCGGCTTGAGCATCACGTAGCTGTCAGAGATGTTTGGTGGCATTGGGTCTGAGGCAATTTCTGCTGTACCAGTACGAGCAAACATCCGCTTGACCTCCGGTACCTTTGCTAACACAAGTCTTTCCAGACGTTGCTGCATTTCTACCGATTGCGTCAGGCTGGTACCTGGTACACGCAGTGCTTGCAACGCGAAATCCCCTTCACTGAGGCTCGGCACAAACTCGCTGCCCATTCGACTGGCGACCACACCGCACACCGCGATAACGGCTAGTGCTATGGCGAATGCCATTGATCGATGGCCCATGACCCATTCTAGCGCTGGCGCATACACCCGACGGGCGCTACGCATGATGATGTTCTCTTCTTCCTTGACCTTACCGGTGACGAACATCGCAATCGCCGCCGGGACAAAGGTCACCGACAACAGCATCGCGCCGAGCAAGGCAATCACCACAGTAAACGCCATCGGATGAAACATTTTTCCTTCGACGCCGGTGAGGGCAAAAATCGGTAGGTACACGACCATGATGATCAACTGGCCGAAAATCAGCGGTCGGCGTGCTTCCTTGGCCGCCGCGAACACTTCGTGAAAGCGTTCGGAGCGGGTGAGGATGCGTCCGTGGTGTTGCTGTGCATGGGCCAGACGACGGATGGCGTTTTCGACAATGACCACCGCGCCATCAACGATGATGCCAAAGTCCAACGCTCCGAGGCTCATCAGGTTGGCGCTGACCTTGTTGGTAAACATGCCAGTGAATGTGAATAGCATCGCGAGCGGGATCACCATGGCAGTAATCAGAGCCGCGCGAATGTTGCCAAGGAACAGGAACAGAATCGCGATCACCAGGATCGCACCTTCAATCAAGTTCTTCTTAACGGTGGCAATTGCCTTGTCCACCAAATTGGTACGGTCATAGACGGTGACTGCCACCACCCCTTTTGGCAGTGAGCGGTTGATTTGCTCAAGCTTGCTAGCAACGGCTTGGGCCACGGTGCGGCTATTCTCACCGATCAGCATGAACACTGTGCCGAGCACCACTTCACGACCGTTTTCGGTCGCTGCCCCCGTGCGCAATTCACGGCCGATGTCCACGGTTGCGACGTTCTTGACACGGATGGGCGTACCGTCGACGTTGGCCATGACGATATTGGCGATATCTTCGGTGGTCGCTACTTGGCCAGGTGCGCGAATCAGTAACTGTTCGCCACTGTGCTCGATGTAACCGGCACCGACGTTGGCGTTGTTGCGCTCCAGCGCTGTAACAAGGTCAGTCAGCGTAAGCTTGTAAGCCGCCAAGCGTTTTGGATCGGGCGCAATCTGGTACTCCTTGGCGAACCCGCCAATGGTATTGATTTCGGCGACCCCGGGAACATTGCGCAGCTGAGGCTTGATGATCCAGTCTTGGATCACCCTCAGGTCGGTCGGCGTATAGGGACTGCCGTCCTCCTTGACGGCACCTTCTTCAGCCTCGACCGTCCACAGGAAAATTTCACCCAGACCGGTTGAGATCGGCCCCATGACGGCTTCCACCCCCTCGGGTAGTTGCTCCTTGGCCACCTGCAACCGTTCGTTGACCAATTGTCGGGCGAAGAACAGGTCAGTGCCTTCCTTGAAGATCACTGTGACTTGCGACAAACCCGAGCGTGACAGCGAGCGAGTTTGTTCTAGAGCCGGCAAACCAGCCATTGCAGTTTCGATGGGAAACGTGATGCGCTGCTCGGTTTCCAGTGGTGAAAAACCTGCTGCCCCTGTGTTGATTTGCACCTGGACGTTGGTGATATCGGGAACGGCGTCGATCGGCAGCTTCTGGTAGCTGGCTATACCGAGGCCGGCCATGAGGAGAACCGCGAGCAGCACGATGATGCGCTGCTCGATGGCAAATTGGATCAGGCGTTCGAACATGAGAACCTTCTCGTGGAAGTGGCGGATCAGTGGGCGTGTTCAGCCGAGGCTTTACCCAGTTCTGATTTCAGAATGAAACTGCCGGCAGCGGCGACTTGAACACCGGGCTCCAGGCCCTCCGTGATCTCGACCAGACCCGCCGAACGGCCACCTGTCTCCACTGGCTGAGCTTTAAACCCGTCGTCCGTTCGAACGAAAACAGTTTGCGTGTCCTCGACCGTCTGGATAGCCGCTTCTGGTACTGCGACCTTTGTTTGCCGAGTATCAGTGTCAACCTGCACGGTCACGAATAGCCCGGGACGCCATGCACCTTGTGGATTGGCCAAGGTCACGCGGACCGTGGCTGTACGAGTTTGCTCGCCCAACAAACTGCCGACATAGGCCACGGTTCCAGTGACTTCGGCATTCAGTTCCGACGCACTGACCGTGACCGACTTGCCCACCAGTACCTTGTTTAAATCCTTTGGCGAGACACCAAAGGTCACCCACACACGCGACAAGTCGGAGAGGGTGAAGGCATTAGTGGTTTCGCTGACAACCTCACCGAGGCCCAAGTGTTTCTCAACGACAACCCCGTCAAACGGCGCACGCAATTCATATCGGTTACCCCCGCTGGTGACCGAGCTGCCACTGAGTACGCTGATTTTTTGTCGAGCATTGCTGAGGGCGATTTCGGCTTCTTGCAAAGCCTGGCGGGCTTGCAGGAAATCCTGTTCGGCAGAGATTTTGTCCTGCCATAACTGTCGCTCTCGCTCGTAGGTAGTACGGGCCAACTCAAGACGACGTTGCGCCGCGGCTTGTTCACTACGCTGATCAGAAATTTGTTGGCTGGCGATCACGGCCAGCAACTGGCCTTTTTTCACCGGTTGACCAAGATTGACATGGACCGACTCGACGACACCGGGTACACGGGGCACCACATGTGCAGTGCGGTCTTCATCAAAACGGATTTCTCCAGGAAAGGGCAATGAAAGGCTAATACTCTGCGCCTTGGCTTCGACCAACTGGATGCCGGCTGAGCTGATCTGCTCTTCGCTCAGAGTCAAGTGACCTTCTTCCGCTTCGCCTTCGGCGTGTTCGCCCTCGGCTGATTTTTTGCCAGTAGTTTCATCGCCGTGATCGTCATGGCCTTTGCCCTCCTGAGCCTGAGCCTGAGCCTGAGCCTCGGCTGAGGGCACCGATGGGCTGCCCATCCACAACGAGCCGATGCCTATACCCAACGTCAAGGTCAGTGCAGTGACGAGAATTAGTTTTTTATCCATGGAAACTCCCTGCGCAGCCCAGTCGGCAGTCACGGATTACCGTGGTATTGCGATGCTGAGCAGCGGTAAAAAAAGCGTTATATGAAATTCACGGAGTGCGAGTGAGAAGGGCGACATCTCCGAAAATTCGCTCGATGCGCACCCAGGCGTCTGTCGCCTCGGCGATAGCCTGGATGTATTGCGTGCGGGCGCTAATCAAGGTGCGCTGAGCATCGAGTACGTCGAGGAAGTTAAACTTGCCCATTTCGAAACCTCGGGTAGCGGTGTCGACGGCACTTTTCGCGGCAGGCAGGATGGTTTGATTGAACGACGCGACTTCAGTGTTAGCCGTCATCCACTGATCCAGGGTGGTCTGGATTTCTGTGCGCAGGCGTAACTCACTGGCGTTACGAAGGTCGCGGGCTTGATCGGTACGGCGGGCAGCGGCTAGTACGTTGCCCTGGTTACGGTTAAACAATGGGATGGGCATAGACAGCCCCACGACATTCACCCGCTCGCGCTCGCGCTCGTCGTATTGGCTCCCGATACTCACGGTGAGGTCGGGAATTCGCTGAGCCTTCTCCAGGCCAAGGGAGGCTTCCCGCTGATCTATTTGCAGTTTTGCCAATCGTAGTTCCGCGGTTTCACCTATGCGATTAAGCAGCAGTGACGAATCCGGTACGGTTGGCATCGACCGGCCTGGATCACCCACAGACACGAATGCAGGCAAAGGCGCGCCCATGACCTGAGCGAGTCGCTGGTAGGCACTGGCCTCATCCCGCTCAGCCCGCCTCAGCTCCAGACGCACTTCTGATAGCTGAACCTCTGCGCGAGTACCTTCAACGGGTGAGGATTTACCACTCTTGATGCGACCTTGAGCTACACGCAAACCGCGCTCGGCGAGCTCAAGTGATTGACGTGATAACAGCAGCCTTTGCTGAGCCGTCGAGGAGCTGTAAAACGCCTGAATGACATCGGCACGCAGAACATTGCGTTTGCGGTCCAATTCAATACCGGCCGCGTCTTGAGCTCGACTGGCCACCTCGATCCTAGCCCCGCGCTTACCGCCAAGCTCGATCGGCTGGTTGATCATTACCGTCGTAGTGCGCGAGTTTCGCCGAGTATCTTCAGCCTCCCAGGAAACCTCAGGGTTAGGGATCAACCCTGCCTGCTGTCGCTCTCCCTGAGCAATACCAGTCTCCCATTGAGCGGCCGCCAGATCAGGGTTATTGGCAAAAGCGGTTTCAAGCGCCTGATCCATTGTTAGCATTTGAGCGGTCGCCGCAAACAAAGGACTAGTCAAAAGCGCAAGGATCGAAATGAGACCTGCTCTTAGCATGGTCTTATGCGTGATTGGGTGAGCAATAAACTTTCTACGCCGAAGTAATTCCATCATTCCTTAAAACCTTTAAAACAAAAAGAATTTCCCATGAGGCAAATGTAATTCTCCGCACCTATCAACAAGGTGACTGAAAAATTACAAATACGTTATCCAGCGGAAAAACCTCAATTAATGCATTAGGATGAAGTCAACAAGTGCTCGCACCAAGAAACAACCCGAAACAAAAAAAGGGAGCCGAACCTAGTACTTTAGGAGGTCAAGGAAACATGACGAACCTTGCAAAGCTTTAAAAAGACCATATTGCGAAGAAAATTAAAGATGTAGCCAGAATCGAAACATTTATACAGATTAATAAAGCCCTTAAACCATGTTTAACGAGCATCCAATCATTCCGATACATTTACCAGAGGGTGAAATCCTATGCGAATCCTTGTGATAGAGGACGAGCTGAAGACTGCTGAGTACTTACATCAAGGCCTGACTGAAAGTGGCTATATTGTAGACTGCGCATCGACCGGGGCTGATGGACTCCATCTAGCACGTCAGCAAGCTTATGATCTGGTAATACTAGACGTAAATCTACCTGAAATTGACGGTTGGGACGTTCTTGAAAATATTCGGCAGACTAGTAGCACTCGGGTAATGATGCTGACTGCAAGAGGGCGTCTGGCAGACAAAATCAAAGGATTGGATTTGGGAGCCGATGATTACCTGGTCAAGCCATTTGAATTCCCTGAGTTGCTTGCAAGAGTACGCACTTTAATGCGTCGCAGCGAACATGTTCCAGTTCCAGAGGTATTAAAAGTCGCTGACCTTGAACTTGATCAAGGCAGACATCGCGCATTCCGCGGAAAGCAACGCATAGATCTGACGACAAAGGAGTTCGCGCTGCTTCATCTGTTGATGCGTCAATCAGGAGAGGTGTTATCTCGCACTCAAATTATCTCTTTAGTGTGGGATATGAACTTTGACTGCGACACAAACGTTGTCGAAGTTTCGATACGAAGATTGAGAGCAAAAATAGATGATCCATTTGAAACAAAATTAATACATACCCTTCGTGGCGTAGGCTATGTATTGGAGGCGAGGAAATGAAACCGGTCAGCCTATCGATGCGGCTGGGGTTGACAGTTAGCATTATGGGAGCGGTACTAGTAGTGCTGTTAGCGATACTAGCTTTTTTAGCGCTTACTCACGAACTTGATTCGCGCGCAAAAAATAGCTTAGAGAAGAAGATGAGTCAGATTGAGCACAGTCTACTGATGGATATCAGTACCCGTGACATGAGTTTAAAACCACACGTGCTATTAGATCAAGTGCTGGGACACGACAATCTTAACCTGACCATCTTTGATGATGACAACATGAGTGAACCTCTGCTGAGTTTTGGAGCAGATATACCTGAAGTATCTACGAATCAAGCCGGAACAGCCGCCAGTAATAAGCTGTCGTACTACTCCCCAGCCGAAGAGTCCGGAATCCACATCCTCACCGCCTCTAAGCTCATGAAATTAAAGGATGGTGAGTTCGTATCGGTCCTACTGTCTATTGATCGCTCGAATGATGAAACGCTATTGAGCGCCTACCTGAGTTCGACCATTGTAGCGGTTCCACTGTTGCTGATTCTGATTGGTTTCAGCGCCTGGGCTATTGTGCAACGAGGCTTATCCCCCCTCCGGGAATTCCGGAAAGTTGCAGCAATGGTGTCGGCCCAGGATTTAAGTCATCGACTCTCAGTTGTCAAGATGCCCCAAGAACTCAGTGAGCTTGCTCACGGTATAAACTTCATGCTGCACCGTCTTGACGGCGGAGTTCAACAACTATCGCAATTTTCTGATGACTTGGCGCATGAGCTGCGGTCACCGATTACGAACCTTATGGGGAAAGCTCAGGTAACACTTTCTCGAGAACGCCCGGCAAAAGAGTACAAGGCTGTTTTAGAGTCATGCACCGAGGAACTAGGACGAATCACCAGAATTGTTTCAGACATGCTTTTCTTGGCCCAAGTAAGTCATCCGGCTGCACTCGTGCCGTTTGAAAGCATTTTACTAGAGGATGAAGCGCTAAAAGTCATCGACCTTTTTTCTCTATCGGCTGAGGAAAAGAGCGTTGGTATAACTGTCAGCGGATGGGGCAAAGTTTTAGGTGATCGACTCATGATTCAACGGGCTATTTCCAATCTTTTATCAAATGCCATTCGTCACTGCCCAGCAGGGCAGTCCATTGCTATAGCGATTGAAACGCAAACTGAAAAAGTCTCACTATCAATAAGTAATCCTGGGGTAGGAATTGAGCACCAGCACTTGTTCCATATTTTCGATCGTTTCTATCGTGTAGATAACAGTCGCTCACGAGCTGAAGGTGGTACTGGATTAGGGTTGGCCATTGTCCGATCCATCATGAGTCTTCACCAAGGAACGGCAGAGGTCAAAAGTATGTCGGGTCATCCGACAGTCTTTCGACTTACATTTCCAAAATATAATGCGTAAAGTAAACTAATAGACCACAAATCGGGGAAGTGTTTTTAGTAAGACTTTAACTAAAATCAAAACAAATAGAAAACAACCTAAGAGTGCGACTCCGAAATCCTTAGAGCATAGATAGGGTGGGATATTTGCACATAACAAAGCGAGATCAACTCCCCTTGGTACATCCTGCCACTCCTCCCCAACGCGTGCGGCATTAAATTGACTGCCTGTACCGTAACACTTCGAAACGATTGCCTATAGATATCAGCCGAGCGGAGCTTGGCTTCAGACTGAAATAAATGTAAGAGAACCGCGCTTTAACACACCTGCGACATATGGTCGCAAATACTTTTATTGTAAAAGCTCTTCCTCCTGTTGACCCTGTAGCAGCTTCAGGCTTGATACTGGACACTTGAGCAATGCGCGGTTTTGAGATCTTTATGATCGAATAGTTCTACATCATTTCTTAGTCGGGCATTTAAGTAAACTTCGAAATTTCATTATTCAATTCATATTACATAGGGCGGCACTACCATGCGAATGCTTGTAGTTGAGGATGAGCTTAAAACTGCCGAATACCTGCATCAGGGTTTGACTGAAAGCGGCTATATAGTAGATCGGGCGGTGAATGGCACGGATGGACTTCACCTTGCGCGTCAACAAACCTACGACTTGGTAATACTTGACGTCGATCTACCACAACTTGATGGCTGGGGTGTACTTGAGCAACTGCGCCAAAGCAGTAACACCCGGGTCATGATGCTGACCGCTCGCGGGCGCCTGGCGGACAAGATCCGCGGCCTCGACCTGGGGGCTGATGACTATCTGGTCAAGCCATTCGAGTTTCCAGAACTGCTGGCCCGGGTACGAACCTTGATGCGTCGCAGCGAACACGTTCCCGTCCCGCAGGTCTTGAAGGTCGCTGACCTGGAACTCGACCAGGGCCGCCATCGGGCCTTCCGGGGCGAACAGCGCATCGACCTGACGACCAAGGAGTTTGCCTTGCTGCACCTGTTGATGCGTCAGTCGGGTGAGGTGCTTTCCCGTACCCAGATCATTTCATTGGTCTGGGACATGAACTTCGACTGCGACACCAATGTGGTCGAGGTTTCCATCCGCCGCCTGAGGGCCAAAATTGATGATCCTTTTGACAACAAGCTAATCCATACCCTGCGCGGCGTTGGCTACGTGCTGGAGGCCCGGGAATGAAGTCGGCAAGCCTGTCGACGCGGTTGGGTTTAGCGGTGAGTATCCTGGGCGCATTGTTGGTGTTATTTCTGGCGGTTCTTGCATTCATCGCGCTAACGCATGAGTTAGATAAACTGTCAAAAGACAGCCTGAGCGAGAAAATGCGGCAAATCGAGCACAGTCTTTCGCTGTATGAAAAACCTGTCGACATCAAAATCAAACCGCACGTATTGCTGGATCAGGTGATGGGGCATGACAACCTGAACCTTACCATTTATGACCTGAAGAATATGAGGACGCCGCTCTTAAAGTCCGGCTCTGGCTTGAAGGACCCCAGGGTGGAGTTGAAGGCGGCAGGGTCTGCCACCGTCAATGTGTCGTACTCCCCAAGCATCGATGATCAGGGCCGGCACTTCCTGACTGCGTCCAGACTTATCCGCTTACCGAACGGTACGAATATCGCCGTATTGCTGTCGATTGATTGCGTCAACAATGAAGCGCTGCTCAGCACATATCTAAGCTCGACGATCATAGCGTTGCCACTGCTGCTGCTTCTTATCGGCATCAGTGCCTGGGCAGTGGTAAAACGGGAGCTCGCGCCGCTGCAGGAGTTTCGCAAGGTGGCCGCCATGATCTCTGCTCAGGACCTCAGTCACCGACTCTCGGTGGTCAAGATGCCACAGGAGCTCAGTGAACTGGCCCGTGGCATCAACTTTATGCTGCACCGACTCGACAGCGATGTTCAGCAGTTGTCGCAGTTCTCCGATGACCTGGCCCACGAACTGCGATCGCCCATTGCCAACCTGATGGGCAAGGCCCAGGTGACGCTGTCCCGGGAGCGGCCTATTGAGGAGTACAAAGCAGTCTTGGAGTCCTCCACCGAAGAGCTTGGGCGCGTAACCCGGATTGTCTCGGACATGCTTTTCCTAGCGCAGGTCAGTAATCCCGCTGCGCTGGTCCCGTTTGAGACCATTGCGCTGGAGGATGAAGCCTCGAAGGTCATCGATCTGTTTTCCCTGTCGGCGGAAGAGAAACATGTCAGCTTGAGCGTTACGGGCAGTGGGTCGACCATTGGTGATCGGCTGATGATTCAGCGGGCAATTTCCAACCTGATGTCCAACGCAATACGCCATTGTCCAGCAGGCCAAGCCATCTCAATCACCATCGAAGTCCATGCCACAGAAGTCTCGCTACTTGTAGCCAACCCAGGCGCAGGTATTGAACCTCAACATCTGCCGCACTTATTCGATCGCTTTTATCGAGTCGACACCCATCATTCTCGCACTGAAGGCAGTACCGGGCTTGGTTTGGCCATTGTGAAATCGATCATGAGTCTGCATCAGGGAGTGGCAGAGGCTAAAAGCTCCCCCGGTAATATCACGATCTTCAAGCTCGGTTTTCCAAACATCCATGGACAAGCCAGCTGGTGACACCAACCATTGAAAAAACAGCCCTTATTCACGTCATCCGTTCATTCGTGCGTGTTACGACACACACCCATAATTTGGTATTCAATAGTGTGAAGCTTTCCAGCTGAGTCCTCATAGGTCATTCGAAAAGGTACAATGTTGCAAGAGCGAATTGGTGGGGTCGTACTCACCACTTTTGCGATATCAAGCTTCATTCCATCACGATATTTCTGAACTTCCGGAGCTGTCTTGCCTTTTTGGGCTGCGTAGGCTGCCTTTTTTTTCTGATTTGCTTCCATGGCGTTGTCGTTGCGATCACCACGGCTTTCAGCGAATGTTATCGAAGACAATGATAGCGTCAGCGCAACAGCACTTAATTTTAAGCGCTCATCGCAGAGTCTCTTTGAAGTGGTTACAAAGCTGTTAAACTTACGTAAGTTTAACGAGATAAACCTTTCTGACTCATTTTAGAAAAATTACTTATTTGTAATTTCCACCCGTTAGCCTCAAAAGCTTAGTGAGGTATCAAAATCAGCCAGGCGCAGTACCGTCCCACCCAGGAGCCATTGGGGAATCCTATAAAACTGACTATTAGAGCAAATATTTGTGCATTCTGAATTTAAATTGAATGTCGATTATTTCACACAATTTCAAAATTCGAAGGATTAAGAGGGCTCATTGATCACGCGTTTCGAGAACATATCCAGCACCACGCAAGGTATGGATTAGCTTCTTGTCAAAAGGGTCATCAATCTTAGCCCGAAGCCTTCTCATTGCTACTTCAACAACATTGGTGTCGCAATCAGCATTCAGCCCCCAGACAGAGGACATGATTTGCTTGCGTGACAGCGTCGTACCAGTCTGGCGCATCAAGAGGTGTAGCAAGGCGAACTCCTTGTTGGTCAGTTCAATCCGCTGCTTGGCGCGACAGGTACGGTGTCTGCCCAGATCGAGTTCCAGGTCGCCGACACACAGCACATCGGGCAATGCCGACAATTCAGTGCGACGCATCAGAGTACGTACTCGGGCCAACAGTTCTGGAAACTCAATTGGTTTGACCATGTAATCGTCGGCGCCTAGGTCGAACCCTTTGATTTTGTCCTCCAGACTACCTTTAACGGTAAGTATCATGATAGGCGCAATAATGACCTTGCGAATGCTTACAAGTAGACCCCAATCGTCACGTTGCGGTAGGTTCGCGTCGAGCACTACAAGATCATAAGCCTGTTGGGATACTAAGCGTAAGCCATCGATTCCGCTGGCGACGCAATCAACGACGAATCCGCTTTCAGTCAGCCCCTGATGTAAATAATGGGCGGTTTTCAGCTCGTCTTCTATTATCAAAATACGCATTTTTCATAAAATCTCGATACTAAATAATAAAACTTCCTTATACGCGCACAGATAACTTCACTCACCAACCCATTCCAACATATTTGCATTGATCGATTTTAGTCAGTAAGAATTTATCACGCATTATCGAGGCTCCGCTACGCAATCGACGTAAAACATACAAACCTCCACACTAAATAGATCTTAGACTAATTGTCCGCAGCAGATGGGCTTATAACAAATTTGTAATTCTTCAGTCATCCTTCTGATAACTGCTCAACAGTACATTGAGTGTGCAAAAAATCTACGCGTCATAGGATCCTGCGGACGGGGCGACTTCTGATCGAATCCAGACACCTGAAATCGATGCCCGCAGTTTTTTTAGACCATCAAATATTTATTAGTGAACAAAGAAACAATGCGCTTTGGGGGCGTAAATCTCGTTATGCGATCTCGCATTAGAAAAATGTTGTGGGCGGCAGGTCCACTGTCTCGTGTTTCGTCGTTGATGACGGCGTCGCGACAGGAAGCCCACGTCGAGGCTAGGACAAAACCCCAAACCGCATTACTCAATAACCCAAGCCCCGTAGATGTCCAGTGGGATATCCAAACTGTCCAAACGGGGCACCAACAGACTGATTTGATCCCTAATCCAGTACTAATGGATGCCAAAGCCTTCCGCGAAAATTCGAACACCACCAACGTAAAGCTCCGTCGGACGCCGAAAGTGTGCGTCATGCGTGCACAGCAAGGTCTGATTTCAGTTCAGAGTTCGCAATGTCTGGCGGAACGAGGATGACCAGCATCCGGAAGCGGTTGACCCTGGTGGACGCTTCAACACCGATTTTGTCCTTCGGCCGCAAACTAAAAAGTATTTCGTCGGCGGCCAGCCGCACCTATCAGTCTCGTGATCTGCACAACGTCACCAAGCTACGCCTGCGGTACGAAATCCGCCTCGCTGTAGACAAGCGCTCGACGGCCAACAGAGCAACAAAGTCTACGCGGCCCCGCACCCAGTATTTCGCTTCAGCACAACTACTGGTGTTCAAGGACGAATCGAGCAGATCTACAGCCACGTCGCTTACTTGGGGGGGCACCTCATGAAAAAGATTTTCATCAGTTTGGGGTGTCTGGCGGTTTGGCTAGTCGCAGATCGCCAACTAGCTGACGAGAACGTTCAGGGTCACTGGTGCATCCACGAGTTGCACCGCGCCATTGGCGATTTTTTCTTACCTAAAACGTAGTGACACTCCGGTGGCAGTTCGCGCCTGGATACGTCGAGATATTCCGGAGTACCCATGAATAACAAAGTACCAATTCGCAGTTGGGAAATCACCCTCGGTAGTAATCAGTTAATTCTTGCAGTTTCAACCTGGCTTCTATTGTTTAGTAACTGGCCATTTTGGCGAGCTGTCTGGCAAGGCGTGGGAGGCCTACAGGACGGAAACACCATATTCGTGCTTAGCCTGCCTTGGTTCGTGTTGATTTGGCTATACGTATTGCTCAGCGTGATGGCCTGGGGACGCTTGATAAAACCTGTGTTAGCTATCGTGCTGCTGGTTGCGGCAGCAACGAGTTACTTTATGAATAGCTATGGCATAGTAATTGATTACAGCATGCTAACGAATGTGATGCAGACGGACAGGTCCGAGGCCACGGACCTGCTGAACTGGGAACTACTGCTGTGGATGCTGGGCTTTGGTGTTATACCGGGGTTGATTATTACCCGAGTCCGTTTGATCCAACGATCGTGGTCCCGCGCACTTGCTCATCGATTGATGGGTGTGGCGGTAGCGCTCACCTGCTTGGCGGTCATCGTATTTACGCTTTATCAATCCTATGCATCGCTGATGCGTAACCATCGCGAACTCCGATTGATGTTGGTTCCGTCGAATGTGGTTTCGGCAATCCATGGGTATACGCGTCGCCAGCTAGCAGTTCCCACCGAATTAAAAACCATTGGTGCTGATGCCCGCCGTGAAGAAGCTACTGCTGGTGTACGCAAACCACGGCTAACGGTACTTATGGTGGGTGAAACCGCTAGGTCCGCTAACTTCTCCCTCAATGGCTATACCCGGGATACCAATCCGGAATTGGCCAGGCGTGGCGTCTTAAGTTTTACCAATGTCAGCTCATGTGGAACAGCTACGGCCGTTTCCTTACCCTGCATGTTCCTGGATGTGGGTAAAGAAGGCTACAAAGACGGTATGGCGCTGCGTAGAGAAGGACTATTAGACGTTTTGCAGCGGGCCGGAGTATCGGTCCTTTGGAGAGACAATAACTCGGGTTGCAAAGGCATTTGCGACCGAGTACCAAATGAAAAATTGAACAATCAAAAAACGCTGGGATTATGTAGAGCCGACGAGTGTTACGACGAAGTCTTATTGCAAGATTTACAAGCCTACTTGGATAAACAGCAGCGGGACTCAATCGTGGTGCTACACATGAAAGGCAGTCACGGCCCATCCTACTCGAAACGCTATCCACCAGCGTTCGAACGATTCGGGCCCGTTTGCAATAATAACCAACTCGAACGTTGTACGCGCGAAAGCATTGTCAGTGCCTATGATAACAGTCTCAGTTATACGGACTACGTACTTGGGCAAACGATCGACCTGCTAAAGCGTAACGCTGAACGTTTTGATACGGCGATGCTTTATGTCTCTGATCACGGTGAGTCCCTCGGCGAGAATGGGCTTTACTTGCATGGACTTCCTTATGCCATGGCTCCCAGCGAGCAGACTAGTATCCCCATGGTACTCTGGATCTCCAAAGATATGCAGTCGCGTCAAAACCTAGATCCTCAATGCCTGAAGGAACAACGCGGAGTATCACTGTCCCATGATAACTTATTCCATTCTATATTGGGGTTGATGGGTATTCAAACTACATCATATCGCCCCGATCTTGATCTGTTCAGTACCTGTCAGTCCAAAGCGTCAACACCGTTAAAGCTCGCGCAGACATTTGAGCGTCAATCAATGAAAACACCGAAATAAGTGGAGCTGCGCGAGAAAGATCTAAAATGACCCTATAGTATGAGCATACTTTGATTAGAAGCCATGCAACTACTAATCGTTGCATGGCGCCACTTCTAACTCTTCCTAAAAATCAGCATCCGGGTGAGCTTTTTTTAAGACTATTTAGTCGGCCACATCAAGCATCAAAAAAGCTGCAAAATTCTGCCGAGCTATTTTCTCAATACATTCACCTTGCACGTATAGATAAAATGTATAACTCAGGTGTTTAATTACAGTTTGGTTCGTTAGTGAATGTGCGTGAAACATCGACCGCCCCCAAGACCCCCAAAGTTTTGCGACCAATCAATACGGGGTAGTTCATGTCGCCTCGATCCCTCAGTGAAAACTCTTCCTTATAAATTTTATCACCTATGCACATCGTCATCATGACTACTGGACGATGTTCAGCGCCACCGGCGCCTCGAACCTTTACATTTCTTTCGACGCGTCGCTCGAAGAGTGCGTTACTCACCTTCTTAGTTTTTGTGTCTTTTACTTTAACGTTGAAACGAACCCATTCCTCTCCATTTTTACGGAATCGTTCTAAGTCTTTCGCATCCATCGAGGATGTAAGAGCACCTGTATCTAACTTTACTTTCACAGCAATATTTTCTGGCAAAAGTATTCCTTCCTCAATCCACCCGTATACCCTTTCTGGATTAGCAGGTGTTGAAAAGCTGGCTGCGCAACAAAAGCCAAAAACAAAGCCAGCCCAGAATAACTTAAAATATTTCTGACCATTTTAATCGACCCTTTTGATCTGTATCGCGACGTATAAACGTTCATCCAGCTTAAATAAATACCACGACTCAGTTAGTGGACCATACCCTCATGATCGTCAGCCAGTTGATCGTGAAAATCAGATCCTTCCATTTGGACGGTAGTATGGCTGATGTGGAACTTATCACTCATAAGGCTGGTTACTTCAGCCAAGATAGCTTGCTCGCTGCGGGAAGCCGAGTCAGCGACAAGATGGACGCTCATAACACTTTTACCACTGGTCAAAGCCCAGATATGCAAATCGTGGATATTCTTGACCCCCTCAATGCCATAAAGCGTTGCCTCTACCTTTTCAATATCGATGCCCTCTGGAACCCCTTGCAGCAATATGTTCATGCTTTCCTTGAGCAATGACCAAGTCCTGGGCAGCACCCAGAACCCGATGCCAGCCGCGACAAGTGAATCAACCCAAGTCCAGCCGGTGAAACGGATCAAAAGAGCTGCGATGATGACGCCAATAGACCCCACCATATCGCTCCAGACCTCTAAATAAGCGCCCTTCACATTGAGGCTTTCCCCACTGGCAGCACTCAGTAGGCGCATTGAAACAAGGTTGACGATGAGCCCGAACACCGCAATGACCAACATGCCAGTCGACTGGATTTCCGCCGGGACTTTAAGTCGCAGATACGCTTCATAAACGATGTATATAGCGACTAAAAACAGCAAGACCGCATTGAAGGTGGCTGCAAGTATTTCAAATCGTGCGTACCCGAAGGTCCGCTTCCTATCCGCAGAGCGCTTGGCTATATGAATAGCGACCAAGGATATCGCCAAAGCCGCAACGTCCGTCAGCATGTGGGCCGCGTCGGATAATAAGGCCAGGCTGCCGGTGACAAAAGCTCCAATGACCTCCGCGACCATAAAGCTTGTCGTCAGGGTGAGTGCGATCCACAGCAACTTTTCGTGACCGGCGCGTACTTGGCCGTGACTGTGTCCTGAACTCATAACCTTTTCCTCAAACGCCGCTTGCTGAAACTCCAACCACCCAGGTAGCACCCTTGCTACGAGTCGATTGCAGGATATAAAGACCAGCTAATACCCAAAACGGTTCCATCTCATGAAACACCCTATTTCAGAATTGGTGCTGGTTCGAGGTATATCCCGATCAAAGCGCGAAATCGCAGCCTTAATCGAACATCTCCTGCAAAAATGATTTTTTGCGGTACGACTGTTGCCCCTGATGCCCACTCTGGTTTTGATGCCCACTCTGGTTTTGATGTCCACCATGACTTTGATGGCCGCTCTGATGACTGCTCTGATGGCCACCTTCTCTCCAACCGCCACCGTGACTTCCTCGCTGATCTCCATGAGCTTGGCTATCTCCATGCTGGCTGTAACCGGGTTGTACTGCTGGAGGAGCATTCTGTACGGGTGGAATTGGGTTCTGTGGAAGAAACCTAACGGCCTCCTGTTGTTGGCTGCGCTCGATGATCTTGTCGAGTTCACCTCGGTCGAGCCAAACGCCACGGCATTGAGGGCAATAATCAATTTCGATGCTTTGGCGCTCAGTCATTACGAGGGCAGTATCTTTGCAGATCGGACATTGCATGATTTGATTTCCTTGTGTGGGCATGTAATTGAAGACGAAGTCGCAGCTTTCGTATCACCGACGCAGTAGCCGCAGTCCGTTGAATACGACCAGCAGGCTCGCTCCCATATCGGCGAAAACAGCCATCCACAACGTAGCGTGGCCGGACAATGCAAGCGCCAAAAATACAACTTTGATACCCAAGGCCAGTCCGATGTTTTGCTTCAAAACAGAGGCACATCGACGACTCAGGCTAATAAAATCAGCAATCTTGCGTGGGTCGTCATCCATGATGGCGACATCAGCCGTTTCAAGGGCTGTGGCAGTCCCTGCGGCCCCCATCGCAAAACCAATGTCGGCTTGCGCCAATGCTGGAGCATCGTTCACACCATCGCCCACCATGCCAACAGTACCAAAGCGGCGTTTGAGTTCCGCGACGGCGACTTGTTTATCCTCCGGCATCAAGTTTCCGCGTGCATCCTGTATACCGAGCTGCGCGGCGATGGACTTGGCCGTTGCAGGATTGTCGCCCGTGAGCATCACCGGTACGACATTCAATGCTTTCAGAGCAGTTACGGCTGCAATGCTTTCAGGTCTTACTGTGTCCGCCACAGCAAAAATCGCCACCGGACCTCTGGCGGCGCAAAGCACGATTACTGTTTTTCCTGCGTTTTCGAGCAACGACAATCGGGCTTCAAGCGCAGGCGAACACAGACCTAACTCCTCAACCAAGCGGTGGTTGCCCAAGTGCCATAATTGACCATCAATAACGCCTTTGACACCACGACCGTTGAGTACACCGAAGTCCTCAACCGAAAAGGGAGCGACGTCTGGTTGCTGTAATTTCCAGCCGTTGACCAACGCCTTTGCCACTGGGTGCGTGCTGTGGTCGTCGAGACTCGCAGCGATCTTCAAAGCCATTTCGATGGGTAGATCACCAAACGGCTCGGTATCAGTCAGTACCGGCTTGCCTTGGGTCAAAGTTCCGGTTTTGTCGAGTGCCACAACTTTAAGAAGTCGCCCGCTTTCGAGGTATGCACCGCCCTTAATCAAAATGCCATGTTTGGCAGCCGCGGCAAGTCCACTGACAACGGTAATTGGCGTTGAAACTACCAAAGCACACGGGCAGGCGATGACTAGGAGGACCAGCGCCTGATAGAGCCAATCGCCCCAGGTACCAGCGAACAGAACGGGGCCTAACGCAGCAACCAACAGGGCAAGAACCACTACAGCCGGGGTGTAATAACGTGCAAACTGATCTACAAACCGTTGAGTAGGGGCTCGTTGAGCTTGCGCGTCTTGTATGGCCGCAGCGATACGAGCAAGAGTGCTTTCTCCTGCTACGGCCGTCACAGTCGCTTCAACCACTCCGTCGGTAACGATACTGCCTGCGTAAAGCGGGTCACCGACCTGCTTATCAACTGGAAGGCTTTCGCCAGTAATTGGGGCCTGATCAAGCGCAGCGCGACCAGACTCGACGCTGGCATCCAACGGTACTCGCGAACCTGTACGAACCCGAATACGACTACCGAGTAACACACTCGCCACGGGCTGATCTTTCCAGGCACCGTCAATCATTACTTCGGCGGTTTCCGGCGCCAACGCAGTTAGCGACTTGATCGCGTTACGCGCTCGCTCCAAAGAAAGTGCTTCGATAGCTTCAGCAATAGCGAAGAGGAAAACCACCATCGCAGCTTCAGGCCACTTACCAATGACGAGAGCACCAACGACAGCCAGCGACATCAGAAAATAAATGTTCAGAGTAAAGTTCTTAATCGCAATCCAACCCTTTTTTAGGGTAGGCAAGCCAGCGCTAAGAATGGAAAGAGCGGCAACAAAGACCCGTATCAAGGGGGACGCGGCTAACTGGTCGTTGCAATTCGAGCGTGGAGCGTTAGGTAAGGATCCGGCCGCAGACGTTTATTATGATGAGGGACGGAAAAATTTGACACTGTCCAATCTGACTGCCGAACTGGTTGGTGTGATCGAGAAAGAACTGCTGGCCAGGGTCGGCTAAGAATGTTTTCTAATGTGGTAGCTCTCTACCGCGCCATTGGAGCGCCCCCCATTGAGGACGGAGTCATCCGCTATGAGGGGATGCCAACGCCCGACATTATCGGTACGTTGCGAATGTGCGATGGCCTGCCCGCAGCCTATGGCAAGTTCGAGCATTGCTCTGAAGAAGCAGACTCTCTCGATATTGAGTTTCGCTTGCCATCGAACGAGTCTGGCCGTTTCTACGCGAACCTAGGCGAGTTTGTCGCTCGCAATGGCTCATTGGGCAAGGGCCAATTTCCGAGCAACGTGTACATTGTTGAGCTCTGTTGGGCAGATAGTGATGACACCGAACCTCCGACGATTAAGGCGCTCAGGCGCGTATGTCGGTTGATCGAGCTGCTTGCACTGCTAGCGATCGGTGTCGACAAAGACAGCAGCCAAGATGGTTTTAATCTTTTCTTTGCCTTGCCTCCTGATGGGGCTAAGCCGCCGAGAACATTTCTGTTGCCTACTCAGGTTGACGCCAAGGTACTTGACTATGAGCTCAATCACCTGAGCTTGTTGGAAGAAATACTCAATCGAAAAAACGAAAATAAGGCACACCTCTCCGAACGAAAATTAATGATTCGGATGGCGGTGGCTAGCGTCATAGAGAAGTTTGAGAGCGAGCCCAATCTGTTCTTGGTGATCGTGCGGGAGTGGCGGGAGGTCCTCGCCACATACCGCGCGAATCTGCAAACCTACGTCTATAGCTTCTCGTTTGAGCGGGCCCGGCGCGAGGTGGCCCAAGCTGAAATCGACTATGGCACCAAGCTTAGCGGGGTGCTGGGCGACATCGCCGGCAAGATGCTCGCCCTGCCGATATCGCTAGCGGGTTTGGTCGTGCTGGAGAAAACAACCTCAAGATTCGAAGGTTTTATCCTTGTCCTTGGGTTGGCAGTGGTTTCTGTGGTTCTGCTTGCAATCCTTCACAACCAAATGCTGCAAACGGAGCGCCTCCTACACAGCTTCAATGTCATTTTCGATGATTTCAAGGACAAGATAAAAACATATCCCCCTAAACTTCAGGGGCTGCTCAGGATCACCATCGATCAAGTCGACAAGCAAGGCCGAACCCTCACCAGGACCTTTCGGTTGCTGAAGGGGTTGTCCCTGCTTCCAATCGTCGGTGCTTTGCTGCTAGCCGCGATAAAATACTGGGACGATTTCTTATGGCTGTTAAAGGCTATCCTAGCGATGGTGTTTTCGGTACTCAACGTAGCCCCTAATATTCTCAGCCCATGAGGCTTTTTTAACACGTTCTTCGTCTCATCTTACTGCGCTCAAACGACTCATCCATCTGGAGCAGTCCAAGCAGCTGTCAATGATATAGAGGAGATGTATCTTTAATAAAAATCTTGGGTGCTTCATGAGGAGCTCGAGTTGGTCCCTAATGCCTTATCTGACGTATTCAGCCTACTCCGCCAATAAGTTAAATTTCTAATAGTCGAGCTCACGTGTACTGTGGAACACCTTACGCATATGTAATATTCGCGGCAGCTTTCTGAAAGGCATCACTGGTTATCCTCTAGTCAGAAGTAAGTGAACACTAGGAGAAAATCATGAAATCACTAAAAGTTTTTTTTGCCGTTTCCATCTTGACGATGTCTTCTTTGGCCATGGCTGAAGGAGGTGGTGACCGTGTTTATGGTCGAATGATGCAAGAGAACCAGAAGGCGATGGAGCAGTACGCCTTAGAAAACGGAAAGACGACACCTGAAGTCGTCCATTATGAATATGGAATGAACCTCGATGTCCAGAAGGTAATCAGTACCACTCAAGCCAATAAAAGCTGTGGCGTAGCCCCTTCGCGCATGACCTATGAAGATTCGGCGGGCAAGCTTAACACCCTGGAATACAAGGTTATGGGTACTAACTGCCCTCACGGAAGCTAGTTAGCGTTGGCCATAACTGCGCCAAGTTGTTCGGTATGTTTTGAGCCTGCTTACTGTTCGCTGACATAGAAGTAATTTTCAGGTCACGCTGGAGTTATCTATTGTATGAAATTATGTCTGCCGGCACGTAGGAGAAATCCTCACGTGCTGGTGGCTTTTTATAACTATAAAAAATTTCATAAAGAAACTCTGCCAAGCTAAAGCCTGGAGTGTTAAATGAACAATAAAAGCATTTATGGTCTTTCTCTCATTGCCCTTAGCATGAGCATGGCGCAAGTTGCAGTGGCTGTTGAGCAAAGACCTGAAGGATTCATTGAGGGGAGCACCTTTAGTATTCTCAATCGGAATCTCTATCTCAATCGTGATTATCGAAAGGGCCAGTCAAGCCCCACGGGAAATGGGTACTCAGCCGAATGGGCTCATGGCATCATTGGCCGGTTCGAATCAGGCTTTACTCAAGGTACCGTAGGCTTCGGCATTGACGCGTTTGCAATGGAAGGCCTCAAGCTCGATTCAGGTGATGGTCGCTCGGGAGCTCGTAGCTCAGTCGATGTCTTGCCGCACAATAGCAAAGGCCAACCTGAAGACTCCTACTCAAAAGTAGGCGGGGCCGCAAAAGTGCGTTTCCTGGATACAGTCGTCAAGGTAGGGGACGTATTTCCATCGACGCCTGTCGTGGCCTATGGCGATTCTCGACTCCTCCCTGAGAGTTTTCGTGGTGCAACGTTTACCAATACCAGCATCAAAGACCTGACCCTTCAGGGTGGTCGACTGCATGCGATGAGCCAACCCAATTCCAGTGGCATGCGTGACGGCTTTTCGACTTTCTACGCTGGTGCGGTAGATGCTCCGTGGATCGCTTATCTAGGGGGCGATTACACAGTCAATGAGCACGTAGGTGTGAGTCTTTACACCAGCCAATTCAAGGATGTGTGGAACCAGTATTACGCAGGCACCACATTGAGCTATCCGCTCTCAGACAGCGTATCGCTAATCGGTGGCTTTAATTACTACCGAGCGGTTGATGAGGGTAAAAAACTTCTGGGAAGCTTCGATAACAACATCTGGAGCGGCAAGACCGGGGTCAAATTCGGAGCGCACACCGTGACCGTTGGGTACCAGCGCAATAATGGTAACGACGACTTTGACTACCTTCGCCAATCCGACTCAATTTTCTTGGATAACTCTATTCAGTACAGCGATTTCAACTCACCGAAAGAGGAATCCTTGCAGCTGCGCTACGATCTAGATATGCAGGCTTTCGGCATCCCCGGTCTCAGCTTCATGACCCGCTACGCTAAGGGTTGGGATGCGGACTATTCCAACGCGAACAGCGTGTACATGCGTCGTGGAGCGGATGGCGCCCCACTGCAGGATCAAAAGCGTTGGGAACGAGACATCGAGGCTAAGTACGTCATCCAGTCAGGTTCTCTGAAGGACATGTCTCTACGTGTTCGCCAGGCAACGACACGAGCCACGGATTTCGAATCTGATTTGGACGAGGTCCGACTGATTGTCGAATACCCGCTGCAACTCCTTTAACGGGCGCTAGCCATCGGCATTAGGCCCCATTACCAGATACACCCCCGTCTCTTTGTTTCTCCTTTGGTTTTGGAGACGGCTTAGGCGCCCGAGTGGCGCCTTTTTTTGTGTATTGATATAACTGTTGGTATGTTCCGGCCATTATTCCAGATCTGATGCTGCCCCTCATGGGCTCTCGCACAATCAATTGCAGAAACAGGTTCTGCACGAGCAGGTGGTGTTGCTAACTGTGGCGTCTGAGGACGGCCGCGCGTGCCAGATGATCGGCGGTTTGAGGTCTAGGCTTAAGGTAAAGGATTTGCCGGGTTAGCCTGCACTTTGGCTTTATCGAGGAGCGTGACGTAGCCGCAGCCTTGAGTCTCTGACACATGAAAGAGCTGGATTTCTGCACGATGCATTCCACCTACTTCTTTAGCCGCGTGACGGTTATCCCGATCAAGCGTATGGGGATGGCTCGTTGGCGAGAAAGCTTGTTCACTTTTTTACTGAAGAACGTCAACAGCAACCTCAAATACTTTAATTTGCCGCTGAACCGACTGATCGAACTGGGTACGCAGGTTGCGATATAGAAACAAACAAGGCCGCAAATGCGGCCTTGTTTTATTCAGGGTGTTACTCGTGTGAGTGTCCGTGCTCAGCGCTCTCGGATGTTGTTCCTTTCTCACCGCCACCGCATGCGGTCATCAGGCCAAGAAAGCAGATCAGGAGCATCGAACGAATCAGCGTTGCTGGGGTTTTCATGGAATGACTTTTCAAAAAATGGATGAGATAAATGGTCTTTATCTAGGCTGAGCGCTGCATTTTCGGCAATAGAACAGCCATCGCGGCTTCGGATTACTGTTTGATGCTCAAGTAATCGCCGGCCGTTCTCAGTGAGATGGTCACGTCGCTGTTGCTGCGATTACGCCAAAACCAACCATGGGTGCCGTCAAAAATAGCGATGAATTCACCTTTATCACTTTTGACCTGCTTGCCCTTGTTGTAGCTGTGGAAGTAACCCTTTTCACCGTTGTAGGGCTCGCCATGGGTGTCGTAGTTCACAGGCCCACCAACCGTTGTCCATTCATAGTTGACGGTTCTGTTTTTCAGCACTTCCAGCTTGATTTCTTTCCCTTCACCAGGCTTCAGCGTGATGGTTAGTTGATCTTTTTTCAGGGCTAGATTGGACTTCGCCACAGGTTGAACCGCAGATTGCACTTCGGGTTTAACTGCTGCAATTTGCGGAGCCGGCTCCGGAGCCGATGCTTGCGGCGGATCTGCGTCCGCTAAAGCCTCTTGGGCAAGGATGATCTTCAATTCGCCCATCTGGGTAAGGCCCAGTGTTCGGCCTACACCTGTCGGATCAATGGCGTATTCCGAGGGCATTACGACTGTTACCAGAAGTCCCGCAGCAACCAATATTGCAAGAACAGTCGAACGTAGCAGTTTGCGAGTGCTGGGCAATTCATTAACAGTGGGAAGCGGAGTATTGAACATGGTCAGAATTCCTTACGCGGAGACAAACAGGCCGGTGATCTGGTAACCCATCAGCAGGAAACCGGCACTCATCATGGCAACGTTGGCGGTATAGGCGTGACGCCAGAAACTGCCGGTGCGCCGCCAATACCCCATCAAAATGAGAATCGCGCTAAGGGCCAGCAATTGGCCGATCTCGACGCCGACGTTGAAGGCGATCAAGTTCGGAATCAGGCCATCAGGCGAGATTTCGTACTCCTGGATCTTAGTGGCCAGCCCGAATCCATGGAGCAGGCCGAAGATCAGCGTGGCCACCTTGGTGTTGGGTTGGAAACCGAACCAGCGCTGGAATGCATCCAGGTTATCAAGCGCCTTGTACACCACCGAGAAGCCGATGATGGCGTCGATGATGTACGAGCTGATGCTGACCTCTGTAAGTACGCCAAGCAGCAGCGTGACCGAGTGCCCTACAGCGAACAGCGTGACGTAGAGCCCCACGTCTTTCAGGCGATAGAGGAAGAAGATCACCCCGAACAGAAACAGCAGGTGGTCGTAGCCCGTCATCATGTGCTTGGCGCCCATGTAGATGAAGGGCAGCAACATGACGCCGGAACTTTCTTGGATGAAGCCCTTGTCACCTTCCGCGACGGCGTGAGCCATCGCCTCGGGCATCCCGACGAAAAGTGTAGCGACAAGTAAAAACAACAGCAGTAGCGGGCGGTGCGATGGCGCAGTGAATGCGACAACGCCGCTCATCGAGTGCGAATGCATAGATCAATCCTACGTTGCAGGGATCAAAGGCCGCAGAGCGGCCATGGTCAGGATGCGAACGGGGGACGGGGTGGACGCTCGATCAAGAAAATCGGCGGACGAGGAACGGAATATCGGCGCGCATCAACTCGTATAGACAGCTTCGGCTGTGCAGCCAAACTTAACGCGGACGTGAGCTGAGGTGTTTCGTGCTGATGGTCAGGGGTCAACGGTGAGTGGTAGTGATCCGAGTAGCTCGCACGCGACATCTCTGCCTGCTGCTCATGGGAGTGATGGGCGTCTTGTGCAATCTCCCAGGCTGGCTGTTTCGATGTCACCGACAACGTATAGGTATGCCCTGCCCAAGCCACAAACATGGCGAGAGCAAGTGCGATTACCACCGTCATTGTCAGTGTTCTGCTGAACATAGTGTTCGGGTTTCAACTCGTTTTGTGGGGCTTTGATGCGTTTGACCGCATCCCCCTAGGGGGGATAGGATGCCAGCGTAATTCATTGAGGCCTGAGGCTCAAGTCATGAGTGAGCAAGAACACGAACACAGCCATGCGCATACCCACCAAAGTCATGAAGCAATCATCAAGCGGCTCAAGCGGGCGGACGGCCATTTACGCGGCATCATCACGATGATCGAAGAGGGTCGTGAGTGCGTGGACATTGCTCAGCAGTTACATGCTGTTGAAAAAGCGGTGTGCCAAGCCAAGCGCACGCTCATTCAGGATCACATCGATCACTGCCTGGAAGACACTGTTTCGGCGTTGGGCAATGGCGAGCGTGCACCGCTAGAAGCTTTCAAACAAATCACCAAGTACCTCTAGGTCTGACATGCCCAACTTCGCTGAACTCTTGCAACAGGGTGGCTCTCACGCCTGGCTATACTTTCCGAGTGCCATTCTGCTCGGAGCCTTGCACGGCCTGGAACCTGGCCACTCAAAAACCATGATGGCGGCCTTTATCGTGGCCATTCGTGGCTCGGTAAAACAGGCTGTATTGTTGGGCCTGGCCGCGACGCTGTCGCATACCGCTGTAGTGTGGTTGGTCGCCATTGGCGGCATGTATCTGGGCAAAGGCTTGGACGCTCAAACCACGGAGCCGTATTTCCAACTCGCGTCTGCTGCCCTGATCATTGTGATTGCGCTGTGGATGCTGTGGCGTACCTGGCGTGGCGAGCAGATGTTCAAGTTCGAGCAAGGTGATGATCACCACCACGACGAGCATGACCATGGTCATCATGATGAGACCCACCGAATTGATACTGGCCATGGCCGTGTTGAGCTGTCGATCTTCGAAGAAGGCGTGCCACCGCACTGGCGCCTGAAGACATTGACCGGACACGCCTGGGCAGCCTCAGATGTTCGCCTGATGACTACTCGTCTGGACGGCAGCACTCAATCGTTCTCTTTCGTCGAGCGCGAAGACTTCCTGGAGTCGGCACTCGATATCCCTGAACCGCATGAATTCAGTGCCCGCTTGAGCTTGGGCCATGCCGGTCATTCCCATGATTATGACCTGGAATACCTAGAGCATGATCACGGGCACGCGCATTCCGAACTGGAAGGCCTGGAGTTGTCGATTGATGGCTATCAGGATGCGCATGAGCGCGCCCATGCCAACGATATCCGCAAGCGCTTTACCAACCGTGAGGTCACCACGGGACAGATCATCATGTTCGGGTTGACGGGGGGGCTCATTCCTTGCCCTGCGGCCATCACCGTTTTGCTGCTCTGCCTTCAGGTCAAAGAAGTCGCCTTGGGTGGCGTGCTCGTCCTGTGCTTCAGCATTGGTCTGGCGCTCACATTGGTAACCGTCGGTGCAGCCGCCGCTATTGGCGCCAAGCAGGCCTCCAATCGCTGGCCTTGGATGGGCACCGTTGCGCGTCGTGCACCGTACCTGTCCAGCGTGTTGATCATCGGTGTTGGTCTGTACGTCGGCTTTCATGGCTGGATCGGCCTGAACGCATGAGGCGATGTCCGAGTGTTTGAACTCACCAGCTACGTTGGTCTGTTCCTGGCGGCATTCGGTGCCGCAACGTTACTGCCCATGCAGTCTGAAGCCGTGTTGGTCGGGATGTTGCTTTCCGACCAATACGTTGCTTCAACGCTTTTGGCGGTCGCAACTTTCGGCAACGTTCTTGGCTCTGTACTTAACTGGGTACTGGGCCGTTCTGTTGAACGATTCCGTCATAAGGGCTGGTTCCCAGTGAGCGAGAGCAAGTTAGAAAAAGCCCAGCAGTCCTATCTGCGCTACGGGCGCTGTTCACTGTTGCTGAGCTGGGTGCCCATCATTGGCGATCCGCTGACGGTAGTCGCCGGAGTCCTGCGCGAACCACTCTGGAGTTTCCTTCTGATCGTCACCCTGGCCAAGGGCGTGCGTTATCTCGTGCTGACCGCCGTCACACTGGGGTGGGCATGACGACGGCTCATACTACCCCGCTCCCCCCACTCAAGAGCCGAAGCAGTAGCCTGGATCTGATCAAGTGGCTGGCGATGCTCACAATGGTCATCGACCACTTACGATTGGTGTGGCCGGAAATGAGCAACCTGTTCATTCCGGGGAGACTTTCCTTTCCGCTGTTCTGTGTCGCCATTGCGGCCAACGTAGCGCGCTCCAAACCGGGCGAATTGCTGACGGTGGCGAATGGTCGATACCTTGCGCTGATGCTGTTGTTTGCCGCCATTTCAGAAGTGCCTTATCGCTACATCAGCACCTCGGGATCATTCAATGTGTTGGTTACCCTGGCATTGGGGCTGGTGATTGCCTGGGGGTGGCAACATCGCACTCTGTTAAGCAGCGCTATGGCGTTGATGGCCGCCGCAGTTGCCTACGGGCTGGATGATCCTCTGATGTACGGCTTCTACGGTGCACTTGTTCCAGCGGCTGGCTTAGTAGCAATAAAGAACCCCGGCGTTCTTTGGTTGCTGCCAGCGGCTCTATGCCTGTTGAGCAATACCCGCAGTAGCATCGTAACCAGGGCGTTGGACTTGGAAATCTATTCAATGCTGGCTTTGAGCACCGCATTCGCGGCCCCGTTGATCGGACTTTGGCTTCTGCGTCAGACCTTCTCCTTCAAGATCTGGCCGGTTGGGCAATGGGGCTACTGGTTCTATCCGGGGCACCTTGCCGCTCTGCAAGCCCTACGGCTCCTAGTCTGAATGTCCGACAACTAGCCTTAGCAAATCTTAGGAACTTACAATCATTTGTTGGGCCATCGGCGATGTTGATCATCGATCACGTATGGATGTTCGTGATCCGCACCTTCCTGGCCGTCGACGTGCGTGTGATCGCCCGGCAGATTCTCATGGGTGTGCTTGATAGAGTCTTGGTCATGAGCTGGACGCCAGATCACGATGCTGACCACCAGCGCACTACCTGCCACGACAGCGAGCCCAACAAACGACGCAGTGAGGCTGATGTTCGCACCCAACCATCCCGCCAATGGGTAGGTAATCAACCAGCAAGCATGGGATAGCGCAAATTGGGCGGCAAACAACGCTGGGCGATCTTCGGCATGTGCCGAGCGACGCAACAGTCGACCGCTCGGGGTTTGAGCCAAGGAGTAGCCCACCCCAAGCACCACCCACAGCGGTAGCAGGAAGTTATAGGTGGTTAGGTTGATGCCAACTGCTAAGCCTGCGAGCAATACTCCTCCACCAAACAACATGGCCGTTCGGTCTTTGATATTTTTCAACAGTCGAGGCAAGACCAGGGCCGCCACCATGGAACCGCCACCAAACGCGGCCAGCGCCAATGCCGTAGAACTCTGCGGCAGAGCGAAGCGCGACTGCACCAGCACCACCGTATTGACGATGACCATAGCACTGGCGGCCGCAACCGTAAGATTGAGAGCCAACAGCCCTCGCAAGCGAGGTGTGGCCAGAAATATGCGCATGCCACGGGTGGTTCGTTCGTAGATGCTGCGTCGTGGTATCTGCTTCGCCTTAGGCAGCAGCACTGTGGCGACTAGGGCCGCTGAGGCAAGGAACCCAATGACCGTGCCGGCGAACAGGCTATGGAAGCTGATCACCGTCAACAGTGCAGCGGCAAGCATCGGGCTCGCGACACTTTCAAGATCATAGGCCAGACGTGATAGCGACAAGGCACGGGTGTAGTCGTCTTCATCCACCAGTATGTCTGGAATGGTCGCCTGGAACGTCGGAGTGAACGCTGCCGAAGCGGACTGAAGGACGAAAATCAGCACGTAGATTTGCCAGACTTCCGTCACAAACGGAAGAGCCAGTGCGACCAGTGCTCGCACCAGATCCAGAGAGACCAGCATTGCCCGACGGGGTAAACGCTCTGCAAAAGCGGCTGCGATTGGCGCAACGCCAATGTAGGCCGTCATTTTGATCGCCAACGCCGTACCGAGCACAGCGCCCGCATTGGCACCTGCAAGGTCGAACGCTAATAGGCCTAATGCAACAGTGGCAAGACCCGTCCCAATGAGCGCAATCACTTGAGCCAAGAAGAGGTGACGGTAGGTACGGTTGGCTAGGATTTTCAGCATGAAATATCTCAAATAGCGAAGTGCGTAACCATGTGGTTACCGAACTTTCCACGAAGAGACGCAATCAGCTGGTTTCGTCTCTGTTGATTGCTGCATCCCCCCAGGGGGGATGTGGTTCGATCCTAAACCATTGACCTAGGCAGCTCAAGAGATAGGCGCTACGCCATCTATCGAATTATTGAAGTGCCGGGCCGCCCATACGGCTTGTATTGGTACTGCGCGGCGAGGCGACGTGCTGAATGTTTCGAATGCAGCATTCAAATGCTGCAACGCTGCTGGTCGGATGGATTCCCTCCCTGGGTTGTATGGCCAATTGGAACGTGTGATTATATTGTTCTAATAGGTAGGGGGGGTATGGTATGAGTCACATGAGATCAAGCAAAGACAATCTTCTTAAGCGCGTAAAGCGAATCGCTGGGCAAGTCCAGGCGATTGAGCGAGCACTCGACTCTGATGATGACTGCTCGAAAACTCTGCTTTTGGTCGCTTCTACCCGTGGCGCTATCAATGGGCTGATGGATGAAATTATCGAAGACCACGCTCGTGAACACGTCGCGAATCCGACACTCAGCAACGACGAAAGAGCGAAAGGTGTCGACGAGCTGCTCGAAGCCATTCGCCGCTATTCCAAATAGGATTTGCCCAGATGAGTAATTCGTACGCCGAGTATTCCCACGACCATATGTTCCTTGGGAAATCACATGAAGAAAACGCCAAGCGAACCTTGTGGGTGGTGGCCCTGACCGTCGTAATGATGGTTGCTGAAATCACCGCAGGTTATCTCACTGGCTCAATGGCGTTGCTTGCTGATGGTTTTCACATGGCAACGCATGCAGGAGCACTGGGCATAGCCGCAGCTGCTTACGCTTACGCGAAAAGACATGCCTCAAGTGCTCGCTACAGTTTTGGAACTGGCAAGGTGGGAGACTTGGGTGGCTTCGCTTCTGCTCTGATTTTGGGACTGGTTTCCTTGGGAATTGCTGGAGAGTCGCTGTTTCGTCTCTTTCAACCGACTCAAGTGCAATTCGGGACAGCGACTCTAATCGCAATTGTCGGACTAGCAGTGAATGTGGTGAGCGCGCTTTTGCTGTCTGGCGGTCATGATCATCACCATGGGCATGACCACGGCCACGATGAGTCTCACCATGCGCATGGTCACGACAATAATTTGCGCTCTGCATACGTTCACGTCATTGCAGATGCACTGACTTCGGTTCTGGCCATCGCAGCCCTTCTTGCTGGTCGATACCTTGGTTGGGTATGGCTCGACCCTGCAATGGGGATTGTGGGTGCCGTTGTGATTGCACGCTGGGCTTGGTCGTTGATGAGGGTGACTTCGGGTGTATTGCTCGACCAGACAGATGATCATGTCGCTGAAGAGATTCGTGAACTGGTTGAGCGACCGGGAGATGCTTCGATCATTGATCTTCATGTCTGGCAGGTGGGGCCGCAAGCCCGCGCCGCGATTGTGAGTGTTCTGGGCAGCCCAGCAGTCAATGCAGAAAACATACGAGAGCGGCTTGCGACGGTTCATGAGATCACTCATCTGACAGTTGAGTTCCGCACGAAGTTGGGTGCTGACTCACCTGATCAGATCGCTGTTCTGGCTTAGCAATGAACCCGCAGCACGCATAAGTTCGACGAGGAATTGAACAATGGCCAAGGACATCGAAAATCCCTGTATTTCTGTTTGCCAGCTGAACAGCGAACTGTGCGTTAGCTGCGGTCGCACCAAGGAAGACATCAGAAAATGGAAACGAATGAAGCGTCCAGAAAAAATGGCCGCTGTACAACGCGCGACCCTGCGTCTGAAGAGCCTTCAAAAAAAGAACTCTTAAGCCACCGTCATTTACGTTTTCTACTGTTTCAGCCGAGACAGATGTCCTGATTCAGGAAGGCAAGCTGAGGGGGGCAACGCCATCTCCGAACTTAACACTATCGCGATCAGCTGCGCAGTGCTTGTCAGCATGCTGAGGATAGGGTCATCTCAAATTGTTATTGAGGACTGCGGTTCGGGGTTGTCTGATTAGGCACAAGCATGCCTTTACGACGGCTGTTGATCGTCTTTAGCCATGGCTTGAGAATGAAATCGAAGGAGCATGTCCCGCTGCATGGTCATGAACGCTGACCATGCTGTGACGGGAGGGATGGGGTGGGATTAGTTTTGAGGGTACTCAGCAATGACCTGATCTGTGCCAGCTTTGGTCAGGCCGATTATCTGGTAGGCCTCATGCACTCCGTCGACTTCCATTCCTGGAGAACCAGGTGGCATGCCGGGAGCAGCGATCCCGAGAAGGTCGTCGCGTTTACTCATCGCAATTATTTGCTCAGCTGGCACGTGGCCTTCAACAAACTTCCCGTTGATCATCGCGGTGTGACAAGACGAGAGTCGTGGAGCGACACCCAGATCTTGTTTGAGAGCACTCATGTTGGTTTCTTCATGATCGATGACGGTGAAGCCATTGGCCTCAAGATGCTGAATCCATTTTTTGCAACATCCGCAGTTTGCATCACGATGCACATCGATGGTGAGGGCCTGCGCCGCTTGAGCCGTTGAGCCAATGAACAGCGCGGCGAATGTTGCGATACGCAGAGATCGACTTGAAAGTCGGAAGCTACCTGTCATGAATATTTCCTTTTCCCTTGGAGACGGCGAGATGTTCTACGAAGCAATAGAACCCCACTCAAGCGTTCATGCCGCTGCAAAGGTTACATTGAAGGATCTACTCTAGAGTCGGGGAGCTAACTCCCCGATCATTAGAATTCGTAGGGCTAGTGATCAAATCGCTTAGAACCACATCCGAATACCAGCTACAAATCGGGCCTCGTTTGTTTTTTCCCCATCATCGCTGGCCAGGTCAGCCGTCTTACCGTATGAGCGATTCCAGCTAACACCAATGTAGGGGGCGAATTGACGAGTAATTTCGTAGCGCAACCGCAGGCCTAGTTCGGTGTTGGCCAATCCAGATCCTATGCCGCGCTGAGGATCATTTTTTCCGTACAAGTTTACTTCGGCGGTCGGCTGCAAGATCAGGCGATTGGTCAACAGGATGTCGTAATCGCCTTCAAATCGAGCAGCGGTTTGACCGTTCTCACCAATATAAGCAGTCGCTTCAGCTTCAAAGTTATAGAGGGCCATGCCCTGAATACCGAGCGCTCCCCAGGTTTGAGGTGACCCGGGTTTGAAATCTTGTCGAATACCGGTGACGACATCCCACCATGGACCGATGGCGTGTCCCCACAGAGCCTGAAGTTCAGCGTTTTCGGTTACGCCATTTGTACGTTCGCCTTCCGAACGCAACCAGAGGCGGTCGACGTCACCGCCGATCCACCCTTTTGCATCCCAAGCCAGCGCACTGCCGTTGTCAGCGTCTTGGTACTCAAATTTATCCAGGAGGATGAACGAGTTAATTTTTTTATCGTGCACACCATGGCCTGGTACGTCTGGAAAAGCGGCGGCCCGGTCAGCGTCGGTAAGTACGGGGATCGGGGTTCGGCTTGTGGTAGTCGCCCCTCCATCCATGCTTTCCATACCGTCCATTTGCCCGTTATCCATGCTCATCTTGCTGTGATCCATCGCCCCCATCTTGCTATGGTCCATGGCTCCCATTGAGCCGTGGTCCATCTTGGAGTGATCCATCGCGGCATCTTTCGCTTTGGCTGGTTTGGATTTTTGTGCAATTGATGGCTTTGCGTCCGCACTTGATGGCATCGCCATCGACGGATCCATCTCTTCAGCGGCTTGAGCCATAAAAAAGAATGCTGGACCGGTGGAGACTGCAAGTGCCATCAGCGTTGGGCGTAAAAACTTACTGGTCATGATCTCAATCTGCCTTTTTGGTTTTTTGGTCATGATCCATCGACTCATGGCTCATCTTGCTATGGTCCATTGACCCGTGATCTAGCTTCGAATCGTTTGCCGCTGCTGGCTTGTCCGTTGCTGTAGCAGGAACAGTGGTTGAATGATCGCTGCCATTTTCCTCTGCCAGCACCGTGGACGAGAGTCCACTCAGCAGGACAGCGGCAAAGAGGCAATCCACGAGGGAATTACGATTTAGGTATGTGCTCACAGATCGTCTCCTTTACTCATCAACCCGTACTTCACGGAACATGCCCATTTCCATATGGAAAAGCAGGTGGCAGTGATATGCCCAGCGGCCTAAGGCATCAGCGGTGACTCGATAGCTGCGTTTGGTACCTGGTGGCATATCAATCGTGTGCTTGCGCACCATGAACTTGCCGTTCTCATCCTCGAGGTCACTCCACATGCCGTGAAGGTGGATGGGGTGGGTCATCATGGTGTCGTTCACCAAGGTGATGCGCAGACGCTCGCCATACTTCAGGCGCAGTGGTTCGGCGTCAGAGAATTTGATGCCGTTGAACGACCACGAAAACTTCTCCATGTGACCGGTCAGGTGAAGCTCGATGGTGCGATTTGGCTCGCGGCCGTCAGGATCTTGGAAAGTGCTTTTCAAGTCGGAGTAAGTGAGCACTCGACGACCATTGTTCCGCAAGCCTATGCCAGGATCGTTCAGCTTTGGCGTTGGACTCATGGCTTGCATGTCAACCAAGGGATTGTTGGTTTCAGAGGCTGGGTGAGTCTGCATTCCTCCACCCATACCTCCCATGCCAGCCATCCCTGACATATCACCACTGCCCATTCCTGCCATCTTGCTGTGGTCCATGCCAGCCATGTTGGACATGTCGCCTTTGTCCATGCCAGCCATCTTGCTGTGATCCATACCAGCCATGTTAGTCATGTCACCGCTGTCCATGCCGGTCATCCCGGTCATGTCACCTTGGTTCATCCCTGCCATCTTGCTGTGGTCCATGCCGGCCATGTCGCCGCCGCCCATTCCACCCGAGCTGCCATGGTCCATACCAGCCATACCGCCCATCCCCATGTCATCCATAGTTACTATAGGACGTGGGTCAATTGCAGGTATCGGTGCCTTTAGGCCGTCACGCACTGCAAGTGTTCCGCTAGCGTAACCTGTGCGATCCATAGACTGAGCGAAGATGGTGTACGCCTCATCAGTAGCAGTCTCCACAATAACGTCATATGTTTCAGCTACCGCAATACGAAACTCGTCGACGCTCACCGGCTTGACATGTTGACCGTCTGCGGCAACCACGGTCATCTTCAACCCAGGAATGCGGACGTCGAAATAGCTCATGGCCGAGCCGTTGATAAAGCGCAGACGGAGTTTCTCGCCCGGTTTGAAAATACCAGTCCAGTTACCGTTGGGTGCCTGGCCATTCATGAGATAGGTATAGGTATCCGCGCTGACATCGCCGAGGTCAGTAGGACTCATGTTCATCTCAGCCCACATCTTTCGATCTGCTACCGTCGAAGACCAACCTTTGCTGCTGACATCGTCTATGAAGTCTCCGACGGTGCGCTTGTGATGGTTGTAATAGCCCGATTGTTTCTTGAGTTTCGCCATAACGTGGCTGGGATCTTCGTCGGTCCAGTCAGTCAACATCACCACGTAGTCGCGATCGTATTGAAACGGTTCAGGTTCTTTCGAATCGATGACGATTGGACCGTAAACGCCTGCCTGCTCCTGCAAACCCGAGTGGCTGTGATACCAGTAGGTTCCGTTCTGATGAAGCTTGAATTTGTATTCGTACATGCCATCGGGTGCGATGCCATGGAAGCTCAAGCCAGGCACACCGTCCATGTTGGCGGGTAAGATGATCCCGTGCCAATGGATTGATGTGTCTTGGTCTAGACGGTTTTTTACACGCAGAGTGACGGTCTCACCCTCACGCCAACGCAGCAACGGTCCGGGCAATGATCCGTTGATGGTCATAGCTGTGCGAGGCGAGCCTGTGATGTTTACAGGGCTTTCACCAATAAACAGATCAAATTCGTTACCGGAGAGTACGCTCGGCATACCAGGACTTGTCACCGCCCATACAGGAGTGCGCCAAAGGCCAAGGCCGCCGAGAATGCCACCAGCGGCCAAGCCTTTCACGAATGTCCGCCTAGAGGTTTTGGAGTGCATGCCGTTATGTCCAATCAGTCAAAAGGGAAGCCGCGCGAAACAACAAATGAATTGTCTGGATGAGACTCACTCACCGTTACAAAAGACGAACTCAAACGGTAAGCGAGCTCAGAAATTGCCACATTTAAACCACCACAGTGATTACATTTCTGTCAGCTTGTGAGCGTAGCTCAAATATTTAGCAATTTTTGTGGTCCATCGCCCTGGCTTTGCTTTCCGCGACAGGAGGCTGGGAATTTTTCGTTTGGGCTACTTGGTACGATTCCATCGAGTTACTCCTGGCCGCTTCCATACGTTCGAAAGTGCGGTCACCTCCGCCTTCAGCCATAGCAAAAGAAGATACGGTCAGAGCAGCGATGACGAACAAGGTTTTGATAGGGTTCATTTGGGTTTCCTCTGATAGATGGTAGCCCCTGAATCCACAACAAAGTTGTTGATGCTCAGGGAAGAGCTTAAGGCTCAATAGGACTATAAGACTGATTCCCTGTCAGGCAGCTTAGGCCAATATTACAGTTGTGTCAGGTTCCGATATTTCTCTTGAGCTGCGATGTACTTAATCCGTATGGTCTATCCATTGTCGGAATTCGCTGAAATCAAGCTCCTAAAATTTAGCCGTTCGGTGTTCTGTGCTTTCGGTCACTTTCACAGGGCTTGACGTTTTTTGAATTTGCACCGGAGTTATAAGCCGACTCAGACGCGCCACATTCAACACATAAGTGTTTGATATAGGTGAAAATGGGAAATAGTAGCGTGACGGAAGGTGGCCGCTTGTGAGCATTAATTTTGAAAAAGCGCTTGGCTCCGCAGAAAGAGCGTTAGTTTATCGCAGCCAAAGAGCTGAGGTACTTAGCAATAATATCGCTAACGCTGATACTCCTAACTTTAAGGCTAGAGATTTGGAGTTTTCTGCTGTGCTCGCCAGCCAGACAAAACGAGGCTTGGATTCTCCGTTCTCTTTGAAAACAACAAACCTAAAACATATTGCCGCAAACGAATTAGCAAGTGATGGTCAAGGTGATGGTTTGCTTTACAGCACGCCTTACCAACCGTCACTTGATCAAAATACTGTGGATGCACAGCTTGAAGTGGCAAAGTTTACTGATAACGAAATTCATTTTGAAAGCGCTTTTAATAGATTAAACGGAGCATTTAAGGGGCTGCTTAAAGCTCTGCGAGGTGATTAGTAAAATTTACCCAACAATGAAATCAGCGCCTTAAGCGCTGATTTGCGATGGGAAACCGAGTGATTCGACAGCTTTACGAACTTGCTCTGGGTTTTCGCTACTTTCAACTTTTACCTTACCTGCCGCGCGATCCACGGAAACTTTAGCCTCGCTGTCCAACGACTGAATCGCTTTAGTGATTTTGCTGACGCAGCTACCGCAACCAATGCCTGATACGTTTAAGACGAACATGGTTATTCCTCTTGTGCTGAGCGGTCTCTTTTCACCGCGATTACAGCATCAACGTTGACACCGCGGTAAGGTCAAGAGTTATGTTTTGTGGGGTGCGAGCAACGGTTGCGCTCAAGCTATATGGGTATTCCTCAGTCTCAAAGCATTGAAAACTACTGACGCAGAACTGACGCTCATGGCTAACGCAGCGATCATTGGCGACAGAAGGTGCCCCGTCAGCGGATAGAGTAGGCCTGCGGCCAAGGGAATACCCATTGAGTTGTAAAGGAAGGCGAAACCCAAGTTTTGCCGCATGTTTTTTACTGTCGCAACCGAAAGTGCCCGTGCCCGTAAAATCCCCATCAGGTCGCCTTTTACCAGCGTGAGCTGAGCGCTATTCATCGCGACATCAGTCCCTGTACCCATGGCAATGCCCACATCTGCACGCGCCAAGGCCGGTGCGTCGTTGATACCGTCGCCGGCCATGGCAACCTTTCGACCGTATCGCTGGAGGTCCGCCACCAGGCGCTCTTTGTCCTGAGGTTTGACTTCTCCATGAACCTCTTCAATACCCATCTCCTTGGCGACAGCACGTGCGGTGGTGAGCCCGTCTCCGGTGGCCATGATGATTTTTACGTTATCAGCTTTAAGCTTGGTGACTGCTTCTTTGGAGGTCGGTTTTATCGGATCTGAGACCGCCAGTAATCCTGCCAGAACCCCGTCAACTGCTAGATAGATTATGCTGATGCCTTCAAGGCGCAACAACTCTGCACGGTACTGTAAGACCTTGGTGCTTACACCGGCAGCGTCCATCAGCGCTGTGTTGCCCAGCTGTACTTTCTTGCCATCAACAAGGCCACTGACTCCAATCCCAGACCCGGACTCAAACGATTCAGGCTTGGTGAGCGCGATATTTTCAGTTCGGGCGTGATCGACGATGGCGTGCGCCAAAGGATGTTCGCTGCCTTGATCAAGGCTAGCGGCCAGTTGAAGAACATCGTGTGGGTTAAAATCTGGTGTGGCCTCCACACTGTGAAATTCCGGCCGTCCCTCTGTCAGGGTCCCCGTTTTATCGACAATCAGCGTGTCGATCTTGCAAAGGTTTTCAATAGCACTGGCGTCCCTGAACAGCACTCCCATACTGGCCGCTTTACCGGTCGAAACCATGATCGACATGGGCGTTGCAAGACCAAGTGCACAGGGGCAAGCGATGATAAGTACGGCGACAGCATTGATCAGGCCGAAGACCCAGCTGGGTTCCGGGCCGAATAGTCCCCAACCTAAGAATGTCAGCAACGCAATCGCGATAACCCCCATCACAAAGTAGCCGGCGATCGAGTCGGCCATTCTTTGCATTGGCGCTTTGGAGCGTTGGGCTAGAGCGACCATTTGCACTATCTGAGACAGCATGGTGTCGGCGCCGACCTTTTGCGCCTCCATCACCAAGCTCCCGTGAGTATTAAGCGTGGCGCCGATCAAACTATCCCCTGGCCTTTTCATTACCGGCACAGGTTCACCAGTGAGCATGGACTCATCCACCGCACTTTCTCCCTCGAGCACAGAGCCATCAACTGGCACCTTTTCACCAGGTCTGACCCGCAAATGGTCGCCCAAGTGAACATGGGTAAGAGGAATGTCTTCCTCCTGACCATCGGCGTTGATCTTGCGTGCAGTTTTGGGAGATAGGCCTAGAAGGGACTTAATGGCGGCGGAGGTTTGTGACCGTGCTTTTAGCTCAAGAATCTGCCCAAGCAAGGTGAGCGAGATGATGACTGCAGCGGCTTCGAAGTAAACGCCGATGCGTCCATCTTGCATGAAGGTGGTGGGAAAACTTTGGGGAAAGAGGGTTGCTGCGACGCTGTAAAGATAAGCTGCGGAAGTACCCAAACCTATCAGAGTCCACATATTTGGACTGCGATTTCTAACAGATGCTATGCCCCTTACAAAAAAGGGCCACCCTGCCCATAAGGTGACCGGTGTCGCAAGAGCAAACTCGATCCAGTTTTGAACCGAGCCATGGAAGAGTTGTAATGAATGGCCCGCCATGGCTAGAACGGTCACTATCACGGTTAAAGGCAGAGACCACCAAAAGCGGCGCGCGAAATCACGGAGCTCGGTTTTGTCATCGTCATCTAGCGCCGGAATGACAGGTTCTAATGTCATGCCACATTTTGGGCAATTGCCGGGCCCTGGCTGTTTTATTTCCGGGTGCATCGGGCAGGTAAATTCAGTGGCTACTTGGACCGCGGGCTCTGTAGCCGCGATGCTGGGTTCAGTGCTGGGATGAATACCACTGTAGTGCTCTGGAGCTGCCCGAAATTTCTCTTGGCATTTTTGGCTGCAAAACTGATAAATCTGTCCCTGATAAGACTCGCCAAATTTACTTGGAGGCGTAATCGTCATGCCGCACACCGGGTCACGTAGATCAGCGTCAGGGGGCGAGGCAGCGTGGGTAGGACCGTGATCGTGGTGGCTCGGTTTATTGGGCATAGCTATTTCTCTTCCTTGTTGGCTTGCGCCTGATTGCCATGGTCATGTACGCCATGTCCATGCCCAAAAAAATGCATCAATGGACAGATCAACAGAATGAGATAGGGCAAATATGGATAAACGTGGCTGAAATGCTCCCGCACCACGTAGAAGGCGCCGATCACAATGAACATAATCAGTACAACGCCTGTTTTGCGCGTCCAAAATGGGGTGGTGATGCTTCCAGCCGGATGCTGATGGTTATTCATGATCTAGACCCCAGTGTGTGAGCGAGTTGCTCTGATGTCTGCCTCAGAGCGTAGCCAACTCTTGAGGAGACGCGGGTTTAGCGGTCAGTTCAGGCTCAGTTCAGGTCAAATTGACCGACCATCCCAGACTGGTAATGACCTGGCACGTTACAGGCAAATTGAAGTCCAGTTGTATTGTTGAAGGTCCAGATCAATTCCTTTGTTGCTCCTGGCTCGATCAGCATGCTGTTCGGGTCGTTGTGTTCCATTCCAACCATCTTCATCCCTCCCATGCTGTGACCCATGCTGCCCGTCATTTTCCCTGACCCGGTGGGTGTAAGCGTTCCATTCTGGAACATGCTCGCCATTTCTTTTTGGTGCGCGGCATGAGCGGCGGCTTGGCCGATATTGAATTCGTGCAGCAGTGCGCCCTTATTACGAAGGACAAAACGAATAGTCTCACCAGGCTTCACATCGATGTTTTTAGGCATGAAGAAAATATCACCCATCTCCACATCTACCGTACGGGTCACCGCAGAGGCGACGCCAGGCTGGCCGATGTCCTCTTTGCCATGACCTACGTCTGCCATGGCCGTCGCACCGAAGAATAAGGTGATCGCCGCAATAACTGGGGTAACGAGCTTAGCTTTCATGATGACCTCAAGAGCAAATGGAAAACACTAGCTATGCTAAAAGGATAGAGCTGCCAGCTAACTGACGTGAACACTACATTTCTGTCAGTTTCCAAGAGTAGTGCGGCGCGCATATGACGCCGTACCAACCGAGCGGATCAAACAGCCCATCGGAGGTACCCGGTTACTGATGGTTCTCAGAAAGCATCAGTTTGTGTTCGCGCTGCATTTGGTTCAAAACGTCATCAACCATAGCGTCGTGCTTTTCCATCCAGGAAAGATGTTCCTGAGGCGACATTGATGCTTTTGGGTGATCCTGATGGAGTTGGTTCATGATCTCGCCCAGCAGTTTCATATGCTCGGCCATGTGTACATGGCGCTCTCCCTCTGGGGCTTTTTCAGCTTGCACCAAGGTCGCTTCTGCTTTGTCGCGTAGGCTTTCCATACGCTCCGCAATCCGATCTGCGCCACCTTCAGCCAAAGCAGACGCTGAGATGAGTATCGAACCCACAAAGATAAGGATTTTTAGATGATTCATGAGGAAGCTCCTTTTTGATCTGTTTTCCGGCTCCCCCAAGGTTTCATGCGGAGGCGTCGGTCGAGTACTAGGGAGTACTCATGCTCGAACCCTAGACAGCACTCGCTGACATCTACCTGAAGCCAATATTACTTTTCTGTCAGTTGCTGGTTGGCAGAAGCATTTCCTTGCAGACTCATCATCACAATCATTCGAGAGCCACCCCCATGAGACTTCTGGTTGCGGAAGACGAACCCAAAATAGGCATTTATTTGCAGCAAGGTCTTGCTGAGGCAGGGTTCAATGTTGATCGCTTTACCAATGGTAAGGAGGCGCTTCAACACGCGTTGAGCGAGGCTTATGACCTGCTGATTCTCGATGTGATGATGCCTGGGCTGGACGGATGGGAAGTACTTCAGAAGGTGCGGGCATCCGGAAAAAATGTCCCCGTGCTTTTTCTCACGGCGCGAGACCGCGTCGAGGATCGCGTCAAAGGACTTGAGCTGGGGGCAGACGATTACCTCATAAAACCCTTCGCTTTTTCTGAATTGCTTGCCCGCGTCAGAACGCTGCTGCGAAGAGGGAGTACAGCCCCCTCCCAAACTCATATGAAATTGGCTGATCTTGAGGTTGACCTGCTCAAGCGCAGGGTTGTCCGTGGAGGCAAACGTATAGATCTCACGGCCAAAGAGTTTGCGTTACTCGAATTGCTGCTCCGTCGTCGAGGTGAGGTGCTGCCTAAGTCGCTTATCGCTTCCCAGGTGTGGGACATGAACTTCGACAGCGATACGAACGTCATCGAGGTCGCCGTAAGGCGGCTCAGAGCAAAGATTGATGATGATTTTGAGGTCAAGCTTATCCACACCTCCCGAGGCATGGGCTACATGCTAGATGCGCCGGATTCTGGGACGGGGCTGGAATGAAGCGAATGTCTCTGACTACCCGCATGAGCCTGATGTTCATGCTAGCTGTAACGGCGGTGCTCACCGTCGCTGGACTCAGTTTTAACAGCCTTAGCCGGCATCATTTCAAAATGCTAGATCAGCAGGCGCTAAACGAGAAGCTACACTCGACCCAAAGAATTTTGACGGGATTGAGTAGCATTGACCAGTTCAGTGATGTTAAGCCTGAGTTGGAGGCGCTGCTGGGTGCTCACCGAGATTTGACAGCCCTGATCTTCGATGGTCACGGCAAGACCCTTTTTGCTGATCCAGGTCCAATCGATATTCCTGAAGACTTTCGCACGACCTCAAACAACAACGTTTGGGAGTGGCGTGATGATGAGCAAACGTTCCGGGGAATAACGGCGCAGGCGATTGTGACGGGACAAGAAAAACCGCTGACCGTTATGTTGATCTTTGACGTTACGCAACATATGGCGTTCTTTGAGACGCTTGAACGCTGGTTTTTGATAGGGTTGTTTATAAGCGCGCTGGTCAGTGCGGCGCTGGGCTGGATGGTCGCGAGCAGTGGACTAAGACCTATTCGCCAGGTTACTCAAGTCGCTGCGTCAATGTCTGCTAAATCGCTCAAAGAACGGATTCCTTTAGCGGCCGTTCCTAAAGAGCTTCAGCAGATGGTGCTTTCTTTTAATGCAATGTTATCTAGACTTGACGATGCATTTGTTCGCTTATCAAACTTCTCTGCGGACATTGCTCACGAACTACGAACACCAGTCAGCAATTTGATGACACACACCGAAGTGGTGCTTTCTCGAAAAAGGAATATTGAGGATTACGAAGACAACTTGTATTCGAATCTTGATGACCTGAAGCGTATGGGGCGGATGATCGATGACATGCTTTTTCTAGCGAAATCAGATAATGGTCTGATTACTCATGAAAACAAACCGATAGACTTGGTAGCGCTAGTAGAGAAATTACTCGAGTACTACCGCTTGTTGGCTGATGAGCAAGGCATCGACCTTAAGGTGACAGGGAGAGGCAGCGTCCGAGGTGACGTTCTTATGCTCGACAGGGCTATCTCTAATCTGCTCTCGAATGCCCTCCGGTACACCCCCGCAGGGAAATGTATCAGTGTCGATATAAGACAGGAAGGGACGTCAATCTCTATCTCCGTGGAAAACCCTGGAGAACCTATCGCTCCTGAGCACCTTGAAAAACTGTTTGATCGATTTTATCGAGTGGACCCCGCTCGTAGAGAAGGAAACCCAAGTAATGCGGGGCTAGGCTTATCAATCACTCGATCAATCATAGAGTCACACGACGGCAAGATATGGTGCACGTCGTCAGCTGGAAAAACAGCTTTTCATATACAACTCCCTTGTGCGAGTGCAGAAAATGCCTAATCAACAACCCCATATACACCCGAGCAGCTATGTGGTCTTGCGAACGGTTTTCACGGTGTGAACGTCGCAAAACGGAAGCCCATTTTAACCATCTTTTCAAGAAATTCAGCGTCCCAAAGCAGGTCCAAGCTGACTGAAATGTAATCGAATAGTTTGCGTTCGTGTGGCATCGTGTACTTGCGCTGTGACGTTGGAATTCTTGTGATTATTCCTGTCCAGGTCGCCCTAGAACACGGAATCTGCTAGGTAGCTCGCCAGTGTTTTTAATAAGCGTAAAAGTAATAACTAGATACTCATCAAAAACCTAGAACCAACAGCTTTTGCTGTGAGGAGTCTTGCATGTCATTCCTTAAAACCACCACCGTAGCTGTAGCACTGACAGCGGGTTTGCTTTTGAGTGCAGTTGCTCAGGCACATCCAAAGCTGCTTTCTTCTACTCCAGCAGAAGGGTCGGATGTTGCTGCTCCTGCGAAAATTGAACTGCAATTTTCTGAGAATCTAACGACTCAGTTTTCCGGTGCTAAGCTGATCATGACCGATATGCCCGGCATGCCTAACTCCCCAATGGGCGTTAAAGCAGCTGTTGCAGGCGGGGGAGATCCTAAGACGATGGTAATTACGCCTGCATCGCCATTGACCACAGGTACTTATAAAGTTGAGTGGCGTGCCGTCTCGTCTGACACTCATCCCATCACCGGCAATTTTTCTTTCAAAGTGAAATGATTCATGAGCGACTCAATAAATATAGCTGTTCGCTTTGCTCTATATTTTGATCTGATGCTGTTATTTGGACTGGCAATATTTGGTCTTTATAGCCTGAGGGGAAAAGAGAGAGTATCGGGAGCGGTTTTAAATTTTGAGTCGCTTCTTTACAGTACATCTGTTTTAGGTGTGGCTCTGTCTCTAGCAGCCATGTTGTTGCTTGCGAAAGCTATGAGTGGTGTGTCGGGCTTCATGGAGCTACATCACCATATTTTTCAAATGGTTCTCATGGGGACGGACGTCGGTTTGACCTGGATGGTCCGGATAGTGGCGTTGCTGACGGCTGTTGTCGGCGTTGCTCTGAGTAAGCGCTTTCCGACACTCAGTCTTTGGATTGTCACTGTATGTGGCGCCATTGCGCTAGCGACGCTGGCATGGACAGGGCATGGTGCGATGGACGAAGGGAGCCGTCGTTACTGGCATTTTACTAGCGACATCTTCCATCTCTTGGCCGCAGGCGGTTGGTTGGGTGCGTTGGCAGCATTTGCACTGCTGCTGCGTTTAAAATCGCTGAAAGGTGATCAGGAAGTACGAGTTCTTGCTCGGGTACTGACAGGGTTTGAATCGGCCGGCGCGGTGATTGTAGTGATCATCAGTATAACGGGCGTGGTGAATTATCTATTTATCGTAGGACCGAGCCTCGATGAGGTGATGCTCAGCACTTATGGCCAGTTGCTATTTTTGAAAGTCCTGCTATTTGCAGGGATGATCGTATTAGCCACGCTTAACCGTTTTCATCTAAGCCCCTTATTGGAGCGATCAGTTCGCAATGGCGAATACGCTGTCGCGGTGAATGCCTTGCGCCGTAGCATGAAACTTGAGTTTTCAATGGCGGTCATCATTATCTGTCTTGTCGCATGGTTAGGTACTTTAAGCCCTGTCATGGAAATGAGCGCAGCATAGACGTTGGTAACAGCCAATACAGGAGTCTTAAGGGTGAATTGTAAGAGCCATTTGCACCGTCTACACTTTAGCCCATGAAACGCTATGTGCGGTTTTGCCTGATTTTCCTAATTAGCTTGGCGCTTCCCCTTAGCGGGATGGCGGGTGTTCAGGCATCGACTGAACCATGCCCGATGAAAACCATGGGTATAGCGATGATGGATGGTATGGGTCAAGACTGCTGCCACGACATGAAAAGTACCGCTGAGCATGGCAAACCTTGTAAGTCGGGCCAGGAATGCAAAACGGGCGGCATGCTGCAAGTCTCGATCATCAAGCCTCCTATTACCTTGTCCAGTCCAATCGTTCTGCCCTTCTCCAGCCATTTCCCACTCGTACAAACCCCTTCTGGGTTATGGCGACCTCCCCGTACTTGATTCCTGTACCACACTGAGCCTCATTCCGCGTTAGCGGGATGGCATATCTGCGCGCATGTCTTATGAAGCGCGCGGTGGATCATCACAGGAATCGTGAACATGAACTCCAACTGCTTTTGCACAGGTTGGTCCCTCGTGGCCGGCCTGGCGGCAAGCGTACTGGCATTGCCGAGCCTTGCTGGTGCATTGACACTCGATGAAGCGCTGCGGCTGGCCGAAAACAATGCACCGTCGTTGACCGCACAAGACGCCAAAATTCAAGCAGCCACCAGTGCGGCCATTCCCGCCGGCGAACTACCCGATCCCAAGCTACTGCTGGGCGTGCAGAACTACCCCATTGGTGGTGCCGACAGATGGAGCATCGACCAGGACTTCATGACCATGCAAGTGGTCGGGATCAGACAGGAGATGCCCAACAGCGATAAGCGCAAAGCACGTATCGAGGTCGCGGATGCGGCTGTTGATCGAGCGTCCGCTGAGCGTCGAGTGGCGCGTCTGAACGTCCGACAGTCCACGGCATTGGCCTGGATCAGTAGCTACTCGGTTGAGCGTAAAGATGCGATGTTCCAGGACTTCTACAAAGAAAACCGTCTTCTGACCGATACCGTCAGATCTCAGATTGCGGGTGGCCGCGCCCAACCCGCCGATGCGGTGACACCTAAACAGGAAGCTGCCCAACTGGCGGAGCAGCAGGATGATTTAGTTCGCCAACGTGCACAGGCCCGGGCGGCCCTCAAGCGCTGGATTGGCCCTGCTGCCAATGACAAACCGGCGGGCAGCTTGCCTGATTGGCCCATTGAAACCTCTGGATACTCCCATAAGCTGCAACATCACCCTGAATTGGCGGCGTATGTGCCGATGACCCGTGAAGCACAAGCCAAGATCCGTGAAGCTGAGGCGGAAAAGCAATCTGACTGGAGCTGGGAATTCGACTATCAGCATCGAGGCAAACAATTCGGTGACATGGTTAGCGTCCAGTTTTCATGGGATCTCCCGCTGTTTCCTGACTCTCGGCAAAACCCCAAAATTGCGGCAAAGCACGCCGAACTCAACCAGCTTGAGGCTGAGCGGGAAGCTCTGTCGCGCGAGCATACCCAGCAACTGGAGGATGAGTTGGCCGACTACGAGCGACTCAATCGTGCAGTCAACCGTAATCAGGAAAGCTTGTTGCCGCTGGCTAAAGAAAAGGTTGAACTCACCATGGCTAGCTACCGTTCCGGCAAAGGTGATTTGAACTCGGTTGTGGCCGCCCGACGCGAACTCATCGAAGCCCGTCTCAAGCAGATTGACGTTGAAGAGCAACGTGCTCTCACCAGCGCTCGCCTGTATTTCTCTTACGGGGAGCCCGCTCAATGAATTTCAAAGTATGGAAAGGGACTTTAGTTGTCGGCATCTCGATCGCCTTGGGTGTTGCCGGAGGTTACTGGTTAGCCCAACCGCGAATGAGCGAAGTAGCTAGTGTCGAGCCGGATCAGGAAGCCAAAGCCTCTGCCGATCGAAAGGTTCTGTATTGGTATGACCCCATGTACCCACAACAGAAATTCGATAAACCGGGTAAGTCACCCTTCATGGACATGCAGATGATCCCCCAATACGCAGATACCAAGGGGGACAGCGGCGGCATTCGAATTGATCCAAGCCTGACTCAGAACCTTGGTGTGCGACTGGCTCGTGTCAGTCGAGGGGTATTTGCCTCGACACTGAACGTGGTAGGTGTTCTGGCCTTCAACGAACGGGACGTTGCAGTCATTCAGGCCCGTACGGCGGGCTTTGTCGAGCGCGTGTACGGCCATGCATCTGGTGATGTGCTGAAAGTGAATGCCGCCTTGGCAGATATCTTGGTGCCGGATTGGGCAGCTGCTCAAGAGGAATTTCTCGCCCTCAAGCGTAGTGGCGATGCTGACTTGCTGACAGCGGCCCGCCAGCGATTGAGGCTCACCGGAATGCCAACTAAGTTAATTGCTCAAGTTGAGCGCAGTGGCAAAGTTCAACCGAACCTGACTCTGACCAGCCCTATTGGTGGTGTGCTTCAAGAGCTGAGTGTGCGTGAAGGTATGACGGTGGCCGCAGGCGAGACGCTGGCGCGTGTTAATGGTTTGAGCAGTGTCTGGCTGGCCGTGGCAGTACCAGAGTCGGAGGCTGGGTCAATCGTCGTAGGGCAAGCAGCCGAAGCGCGTTTGTCCGCGCTCCCTGGAGTTGTGCTCAAGGGCGTCGTCAGTGCGATTCTTCCGGAAACCAGTTCGGACAGTCGCACACTTCGCGTTCGAGTTGAGTTACCCAATCCGGATGGCCGACTCAGGCCAGGTTTGACCGCGCAGGTAAGTCTCAATCGTTCGACGGAGCAAAGTGTTTTGTGGGTGCCGAGCGAGGCCGTCATTCGTACAGGTCGACGTACGTTGGTCATGCTCTCTGAAGACGCTGGTCGATATCGCCCGGTGGAGGTGCAGTTAGGCCAAGATAACGATGGCAAAACGCTGATATTGAACGGCTTGGAAGAGGGGCAAAAAGTGGTGACTTCTGGCCAGTTCCTTCTCGACTCGGAGGCCAGTCTCAAGGGCGTTGTCGCAAGCTCACTGGACGTTTCGCCATCTACTGTAACCGCAGGCGCTTTGCATGAGGCCGATGGTCAGATCGTTGAGATCAACGACAAAGAAGTCACGCTCGCCCACGGTCCCTTCAGAACATTGGGTATGTCAGGCATGACGATGACTTTCCCTCTCGCCGCTCCAGCTCTGATGAAGGATCTTAAAACGGGCGACAAGGTTCGGATCGCTGTCAGCCAGACGGAAGATGGTCTGCGCGTTGAGCGTCTGGAACGCTCTGGGAGCCAGCCATGATCGCGGCCCTTATTCGCTGGTCGGTGGCTAACCGCTTTCTTGTGTTGCTAGCGACGCTGTTTGTCACGGCATGGGGGATCTGGGCGGTTCAAAGTACGCCCATTGACGCATTGCCAGACCTGTCGGATGTTCAGGTAATTATCCGTACACCTTATCCAGGCCAAGCCCCACAGATCGTAGAGAACCAGGTCACCTATCCATTGGCAACCACTATGCTCTCTGTGCCTGGTGCCAAGACTGTGCGCGGTTATTCCTTCTTTGGCGACAGTTTCGTTTACGTACTATTCGAAGACGGAACTGACTTGTACTGGGCCCGCTCGCGCGTATTGGAATATCTGAGCCAGATACAAAGCCGGCTTCCGGCCAGTGCCAAGCCCGCATTAGGACCTGATGCCACTGGGGTTGGCTGGATTTTCCAGTACGCCCTGGTAGACCGAAGCGGCGGGCATGATTTGGCGCAGTTACGTGCCTTGCAGGACTGGTTCCTCAAATTCGAGCTTAAGACCCTACCGAACGTTGCGGAAGTGGCCACGGTGGGTGGCATGGTAAAGCAGTACCAGGTGCAGCTTGATCCGGTGAAGTTGGCCAGCTTGGGTATCACGCAGTCTGAAGTGACCGAGGCGATCGGCAAGGCCAATCAGGAAACTGGTGGGGCGGTGCTGGAGATGGCGGAGACCGAGTTTATTGTGCGGGCTTCCGGCTACTTGAAGACCCTCAATGATTTTCGTGCTATCCCACTCAAACTGGGCACGGGTGGTGTGCCGGTCACTCTGGGCGATGTTGCCACGATTCAGATGGGGCCTGAGATGCGTCGAGGCATCACCGAACTCGATGGCGAAGGTGAGACCGTCGGCGGCGTGGTAATTCTGCGCAGCGGTAAGAATGCTCGAGAAACCATTGCGGCGGTCAAGACCAAACTCGACGAGCTGAAAAGCAGTCTGCCAGCGGGGGTAGAAATCGTCACTACCTACGACCGCAGCAAGTTGATTGATCGTGCCGTGGAAAACCTCAGCCACAAGCTGATCGAAGAGTTCATCGTCGTCGCGTTGGTCTGCGGAATCTTTCTCTGGCACCTGCGTTCATCTCTGGTGGCAATCATCTCCCTGCCGGTTGGGGTGCTGATCGCCTTCATCGTGATGCGCTATCAGGGTATCAACGCCAACATCATGTCCCTTGGCGGGATTGCCATCGCCATCGGCGCCATGGTCGACGCTGCCGTGGTGATGATTGAAAACGCCCACAAGAAGGTCGAGGCTTGGCACGTGGCCAATCCTGGGGAGGAACTGAAAGGTGAACGTCATTGGCACGTGATGACTGAAGCGGCTGCCGAGGTAGGACCTGCATTGTTCTTCTGTCTGCTGATCATCACCCTGTCGTTTATTCCGGTGTTCACGCTGGAGGCTCAGGAAGGACGTCTATTCGGTCCCTTGGCGTTCACCAAAACCTATGCTATGGCCGCAGCGGCTGGACTGTCGGTAACTCTAGTTCCGGTGTTGATGGGGTATTGGATTCGCGGACGAATTCCTAATGAGCAACAGAATCCGCTAAATCGCTGGTTGATCCGGATCTACGAGCCCGCTCTGGACGCCGTATTACGTCGACCTAAAGTAACGCTGCTGGTTGCGTTGCTAGTCTTTGTCAGCGCGTTGTGGCCGATCTCTCGTCTGGGTGGTGAGTTTCTTCCCCCGCTGGACGAAGGGGACCTGCTCTATATGCCATCAGCTCTGCCTGGATTATCGGCGCAGAAGGCCGCGCAACTGCTTCAGCAGACTGACCGTCTGATAAAGACAGTTCCAGAGGTCGAACACGTTTTCGGAAAAGCCGGCCGCGCTGAAACCGCGACTGACCCGGCACCGTTGGAAATGTTCGAGACCACCATTCAATTCAAACCACGCGAACAGTGGCGCCCAGGCATGACCCAGGAAAAGCTCGTTGAGGAGCTAGAACAAGTGGTGCGTGTCCCAGGATTAACCAACATCTGGATACCGCCTATTCGTAACCGTATCGACATGCTGGCCACCGGCATAAAAAGCCCGATTGGCGTGAAGGTTGCCGGTACCAACCTGACGGAGATCGATGCCGTCACCCAAGCCATCGAGCGTGTTGCCAAGGACGTCTCAGGTGTCAGTTCAGCGTTAGCCGAACGACTGACCGGTGGCCGCTATATTGATGTGGATATCGATCGCAAAGCTGCGGCACGCTATGGGTTAAATATTGCCGATGTGCAATCGATCGTGGCCGGCGCAATCGGCGGTGAAAACGTCGGGGAGACGATTGAAGGGTTGGCTCGTTTCCCAATTAACGTACGTTACCCTCGTGAGTGGCGGGATTCGCTCGGCGCTTTGGAGCAGTTGCCGATCTACACCCCGCTAGGCAGCCAGATCACCCTTGGCACCGTGGCGAAGATCAAGGTCAACGACGGGCCGCCAATGCTCAAGAGTGAGAACGCACGGCCTTCAGGCTGGGTGTACATCGATGTGCGTGGCCGGGACATTGCCTCCGTAGTCGCCGATCTACGCCGGGTCGTCAGTGAGCAGGTCAAGTTGCAGCCCGGCATGAGCCTGAGCTACTCAGGTCAGTTCGAGTTTCTCGAAAGGGCCAACGCACGACTCAAACTGGTGGTGCCTGCCACGCTGTTGATCATCTTCGTGTTGCTCTACCTGACATTTGCACGACTTGATGAGGCTTTGCTGATTATGGCCACGCTGCCATTCGCTCTCACGGGCGGGGCATGGTTTCTCTATCTGTTGGGATTCAACCTGTCGGTTGCCACCGGGGTCGGCTTTATCGCCTTGGCCGGTGTTTCTGCCGAATTTGGCGTGATCATGCTGCTCTACCTGAAAAATGCATGGACCGAGCGTCAAGACCTCGGTGACAACACAGAACGCGGGTTGATGGCCGCGATTTGTGAAGGCGCTGTCCAGCGCGTTCGACCTAAGGCTATGACCGTGGCAGTGGTTATCGCTGGTTTGTTACCTATACTTTTGGGAGGCGGTACCGGTAGCGAGGTTATGAGCCGCATTGCCGCCCCGATGATTGGCGGTATGGTTACGGCACCCTTGCTATCACTGTTTGTGATCCCGGCGACCTATCACCTCTTGCGTCGTCGACACTTGTCCGCTGAGCCTGGCAAGCACTGACGCGTAAAAACGCATACGAAAGGGGCTGCGCTTGCAGCCTCGTTTGAGCTGCACAGCTCGTTTTCATCAGTCCTACATACGCTGTTGTCAGTGCCATTACCCACCAGCACTTGCCAGAAAACGAACGCCGCCACTACTGCCTTTCGATGAGCCAAAAAAGCATCCTGCTCAAAGGCGACTCAGCATTCGTCACCCTCAGATCTCTCTTGAAATCGGGACGAATGACCCTAATATGATCTTATCTTGCCATCATCGTTTTCAATCATGGATGTTTTTCGGGGGTCGGTCGAAATGGCAGAACAAGAAGACGCTAAGCCCGCAAGCGGGCGCTTCAACACAAATGATGAGACGAAGCGGATCGTATGGACCCAGACCGCTGGTCATTGTGAACTGTGCGGCACGGATCTGACGTTCGATTATCGTGCCGGCAAGCCAATGAAATGGGGAGAAGTGGCGCATATCCTGCCCGCCAGTCCCAAAGGCCCTCGGGGACGCGCGGATCATGATGCTGAGGCGCACACAAACAATACCGCTAATCTGATGCTCCTGTGCCCAGGTTGTCATGACAAAATTGATCGTGACGCAGATGGGTATCCTGAAAATGATTTGAGTGGTTTACACCAAGCGTACTTGGAACGCATCCGACTCGCCGCAACGACCCCCGATGGTGGCAGAGCCATTCCTCTCATCGTCCAGAGTCAGCATTTTCAGACGATCAACGATATCCCCTTTCGCGATCTGTTGACTGCGATGTCCGCCGAGGGATTAACCGCCTTCGATCAAGGCATCAAAATCGCCTTCGCTGCACCCGGACCACGTGGCAGGGACACTACCTATTGGCAGAACGTCAAAGACAGCGTCCAGTATGAGCTGGAGCAGCAACTCAAGCGTCGCGGCGGCACTTATGGCGATTCGCCCGCGCTAGCAGTAGTCGGCTTGGCCGACATTCCGGCCTTGATGATGTTGGGCCAGAGTATCGGCGACCGTTCCAAACGCCTGATCTTCTCTTTTCACCGCGAGCATCTTTTGCGCTGGCCCGATCAGTCTGCTGAGCCGCCTAGTTTTCTGTTTACGCCTCCACCCAACGGCGATGGCCCACTGGCGTTGGTGCTCTCCATTTCTGCGCAAGTTCCAGTTCGCGACGTGATCGACGCTCTACCCGGTGCACGTATTGCAGAGCTGTCGATCCCAGAACCAAGCTACGCGATGGTACAGAACCGTCGGGTGATTCATGCCTTTCGCGACGCACTTCAAATACGACTGAGCCAGCTTGAGGCTCTGACTCCTGACCCTATCCACGTCTTCGCCGCCATTCCTGCGGCATTGGCCATCGAGTTTGGCGCGTTGCTCACAACACAGCATCAACATACATACCTGATCTTCGATCGGGACAAAGAAAACCAAGATCGGTTTACGCAAACACTGCAATTGGGCTTGGTGGCCCAGGAGGCTAGGTAAATGCTTTTGAGCAACGAACAGACCAAGCGCAGCAGTTGGGAATATTTTCTGCTTCGCGCCGCGCGGGAAATCTCGCTGTCGGAAGCGCAGTACGAAAAAATCAATGACCGCTACTCCCAACTGGAAAAAATCCTCTCGGCTTCCGACAACCCGCTGCTCGCTGAGGCCCATATTTTCGTTCAAGGCTCGATGCGGCTGAAAACGACCATCAAGCCAATCCCCGGCGCGCCTGCGGATCTGGACACCATTGATGCGGACGCGATTATTTGGCTCCCTCACGCTCAGGGCGCTGGTGCAAAGGAAGTACTAGAAGCGATTGAGCAGCGTTTTCGGGAAGGCTCCCGCGTTCAAGAAGAAGTTAAGCAATTACGTCGTGGCATCCGGATCGTTTATGCCGACGAAAATCCAGGTTTCCACATCGATGTCACGCCTGCCCGCGCGATCAACGGAAATGGCGAAGCAAACGGCGAGGGTAAGCTGGAGGTTCCGGATCGGGTCACAGGGTGGAAAGCAAGCAGCCCTATCCCTTACTCGAACTGGTTGCAGGTTGCTTCTGCCCAAGAAATCTCTCTGGAAAGCTTGGTAGTTGCCAAGAGCCAGCGGATGCTTGATGCCGCGACACAAGATCCTTTGCCGCATTATCAGGATTACATCGATCAAGATCCCCTGCGTGCGACCATTAAGCTACTCAAGCGTCATCGCGATGAATGGGCCATCAAGACAAGGAGCGCTGATACTCGCCCAATATCTGCGGTCATCACCACCCTGGCCACGCACGCATACCTTGATGTCGTAAAGGAGTCGCAGTCGAAGCCTCTGGCTCCGCTCGATGCAATTTTGGAAATCGTTCGCAGAATGCCGCAGCACATCGCGCATAGAGGTAGCGACTGCTATGTCTGCAACCCTGCCGATAACGGCGAAAACTTTGCAGAGAAGTGGAATCGGCCGGGTGAGGGGCAAGGCTATCGCCAAGCATTTGCCAAGTGGCATGCGGACGCTAGTGCATCTGTGTCATTGGGTTTGGAAAGTTTTGAATCCAACGATTCCTTTGCCGAGGCAGTGAAAAAGAATTTCGGTATTGCACCGGCATTCATTACGGCAGTGAACAATGAGATCCCTGCGAATTGGACGATGCCCGGCCGACCGGATGGCACCACTCGAAACTCTGCTTCGATGGGTTCGCTCTTCGGAGGGGCCAGCGGTGGCGGAACCTCTCAGTCGAGCGTAAAGCCAGTTGGACGCCTTGGCTGACCCTATTAAGACGCCATTGCAGCGCGGAATCGCCGCACTGCGAGACACCCTAGGTCAGGATGCTGCCGATGCATTGCTCCAGCCCGCACCCATGCGGGCTGACGAAGCGGCGTGCTTTCACTTCCCCTTGCCCATCGATTACACGGGGCAGGAGCGGCGACTGCGTATAGGTTTCCCCTCCAACTTTCCCCGTGGGCTCTTGCGGCTGAACGTCGAACCCTCTCCATGGCTGGTTTGGCCGCATGCCACCAAGTCGGGGCTTTGCCTTCATGGCTTTCAGGAGCGGCCCATTATGGGCTCCCCGGAGGTCGTGGTAGAGGACAGCCTTGCTCGCTTGGCCCAGATCGTTTCGTTGTCCAAGAGGGGATCAAGCCAGGCAACGCGCGATATCGAATTTCAGAATGAGATCACTACCTACTGGTCTTTTCAGCACGGTCAGTCATTCCAGAACCTCTTACTTTTGGATCGACCTCAGGCCGCCTCGCAGTTGTTTGCTCTCAGCGATCCGCGCCGGGCTGTGCCATCTGGTCAGGAAACGGTTTGGCTAGCATCGAACGTAGCTGCACTCAAAGGGCATTACCGACGGGTTGTCGGGCGCTCCGCTGTCATTCGCGCGGCCGAAACTCCCGGTTTTTACGTCAAGCTTCAGACTTATCCGGATATCCGCACCCCGGATCCAGAAGATTTATTGCTGTGGCTCACGCCACACCTTCAACCAGACGATGCCGAGCAATTGCTGGCATGGTTTGAGCTGCATGGAACGTTGGCGAGTCGATGGATTGTCCTGGAGCTTCCTGGGGGGACGGATGCTCCAACTTATTGCCTCAATGTGCGCTCGCTCGGCGTACAGCAAGAGCGGGGGGCAAAGTTTGGCTTGCGCACAGCGCGCCGCCGGCCAGCCATCGCAAATGCACATCCTCCGGCACTTGTCCGCGCAACTGCCCTAGACGTGCTTGATCGTGCGTCCATTCTGTCCCGCGACATAAGCGGCACTGCAAAGCACCTTGAAAATGCTCGGGTCGTTTGTGTTGGCGTTGGCTCGTTAGGCAGTGCGGTGGCAATACAATTGGCACGCTCCGGTGTCGGCCACCTTTCCCTCATCGATCCTGACACTCTGGTGTCAGCCAATCTGGGTAGGCACGTTCTGGGAGCGGATAGCCTAGGGAGGCTGAAGGCCTCAGCGTTGAGGGACAAGATTCTGTTAGATCTTCCGACTACAGAATGCACCGCTTATTCGACTTTCGCCGAAGTAGTTATGAGCAGCAAACCAGAAGTGTTCGATAACGCAGATCTTGTGGTGATTACGACAGCAGACTGGCAGTCGGAGGTCACTGTATGGCGAGCCAAATCCAGCGGCGTTTCTTGGGGACTTTTACAAGCCTGGAGCGAACCGTATACGCAGGTAGGCCACGCGCTATTCGCACCAGCCGGTACCTTTGATGGCCGTCATTTATTCACGGACATCGGCGATTTTCTCCATAAGTTTACAGAGTGGCCGGGAGGAGGTGTGATTCCACTGCCCGCGTGTGGGGAGAGCTTTATTCCAGGCGGGTCGTTGGGTATGACCAATATTGCCTCTATGGTATCGCACACGGCTTTACGCGCATTGACCGGCAACATCGCCACCGCATCTTGGGTCAGCAGTATCTACAGGCCTGAAGATGTGCCGAGCCTAGGAGGCCAATACAATGGGCCCAAACTGCCAGAGGGGGCGCAGCAACTCCTACTCGAGCGCGGATGGCCGGAACATAAGGATGAAACGGTATGACGGATATCGCTTGGCGCTGGAGATGGGCGGAGGTGGATTCCGAGCTATTGGTGTCGCAAGCTGTTGCGGACATCTTGGATAGTCATCGGCAGGGCCTTTTTGGCGTGGAGCGAGGGGGACAGTTATTCGTCAACCCGGTTAATCCGAAAGGGTTGCTGCTGGCCTTGGCCACGTTGCCTCATCGCGCCGATCGGTCAGGCTGGTCTTGGCTAGAGTTGGATGCGGAGCGGTGCCGTCAGGAGATCCAAGCTGCTAACGAACAAGGGTTACGTCTGGTGGGCTATTGGCATACGCATCCCCAATCTGTTCCGGTGATTTCTCCGGCAGACATAGGAAGTTTCTCCAGATTTGCTGCACGGTACATGCAGGATCTGCCGCACCCAATAGCCATTATTGTCGGCAAGTCCGAAAAACCAGAAGGTATCAAGGCGTGGTCGTTCAGGGACGGCAGATATGTTGAGGCAACCTGGGGCAGATGAACTTCTAGTCAGTGCGGTGGAAGGCTGGTCAGCGTTTATCCTTACCCGCTAGCATAAGGGCGAAGAGCTCTGCCTGAAAGCGGGCATCATCCAATGCGTTATGGTTCGGTTCGCTGAGTGGCTTCAGCGCAGCGGTCATTTTGGATGATTTTGTTTCCTGCCAGCTGCAACCTACAGCGCCCATAAAGTAGGCCTTCATGTCGATAGCGGTAAAACCAAAGGGGTTGGTTTCCAGGTATTTGTGGAAGTAGTAATTGACGAATGACCAGTCAAACGGTGCATTGAGCCCTACGAAAATGACCTTCTGCCCCGTTTGGCACGACGATTTCAGCCACTGATCAAATGTCAGCATCGCCTGTTGCGGAGCGAGGCCCTCGCGCTCCAGCTTCTCCAGACTCAGCCCCGATACTGCCAGCGCTTCGGGGTCGTGTTTCGGACTGTCAGGCCGTAGTTCAAGATAGATGGACGTTTCAGGTTGGGCTACAAGACAAGCTCCGATGGAAAGCAGGCTGTATTCGCCGGGTATAGGCCCAGAAGTCTCGACGTCGACGGAAACATAAAGCTCATCAGGGTGCATGTCATATCCTTTTCGTGTAGTTACCTGATCACGCTCAGGCTCTTAACCATGTGAAGGTGGAAAGGCAGATATAGCCATTGCCACATTTTTTGCTGTTTCACTCGCTATCCGGCGTTCGAGCAGCGGCAGTGCCTGTCTACCAGCGGATTGCGCGTTCCTTTGGTCAGCTCTGGGCCCAAGCATAATGATGTGTGTCATTCTCTGATGGCGGATGAGGGCCGGACGATCATGAGTGAAACTGAGCGCTGGATAGTCAAATGCCAGAAAACTGAGGACGATACTGGCGACATCATCATTGATCTGCCTCAAGAGTTGCTTGCCCAAATGAGGTTAGGTGTTGGGGACGACCTGGAGCTAACGGTATTGAATGGCACATTAGTCCTGACGCCCGTGCGCAACGCAACATCAGTGCGGCCCATGTTTGCAGGCGTCCTGCGTCAGGATGCCTATCATGCTTACCGCATGCGGTTGGAGACGCTTCTTCATATCGCTGTCAATGCTTCGGATCTGGACATTCACGACATGATAGTAGCTGGCTTCTCGGTCAGCCTGATCAAAATGCTTTGTGATGATGGAACCCTCAGCGACGAAGAACGCGACAGAATCATTCAACCCAAAACGCTCAAAACAAAACTGTCAGCCAATCAGCTTTTAACGTTGCATGAGAGCGATCGCCTGTTCCGGTTTGCACATATTACCGCCATGGCCGAGGTGATCTTCGGTGACAAAGGGAAGGCCAAACAATGGCTTTCCAAACCCAAAGCCCGTTTTTTGGGAGAAAGCCCATCGGCGATGGTCACTACAACCTTTGGCACACATCTAGTCGAAGAAATGCTGATTCAAGTGTCTGAGGGCATGTCATTTTGATTCAGCCGCAGCCAAACGGCTTCTACCGCTCCTTAAGTAACATGGATTTCATGCGCCTATACCGGCGTCGCCTTGCCGAATCCGGCATGCACGGGCATCCATGAAGCACTAGGTTTCACCCACATCGGCACCTACCGCTAGGTAGGGTTCACGCACGGCAATGGCATAGCTGGGTACTGGCGCAAACCACTTTATCTGGTGACAGCTCGATAGAAATCATCCCGTTCAGTGAGATGAAGGGAGAAGACGGAACAGCCATGAGATCACCCTGCTGCTATCCGTCGGCATCGGAACCTGGTGATCCGCTGGGAGCTAAGCTGAATGATGCTTCTCGTTCGAATCGGTTTTTTTGATCGGCAGGAGTTACAAATGAATTTGGCAGATTATGTTTCAGTGCTTTCTGCAGGCGATAAAATAAACGGATGCCAACTCGCCCCCTCAGATGCAGTGTCCCTCGCCAGTCTGCATTTTCCTTCCCGTGCCTATTGTCTTGTTGCTGATTGGGCAATTTTGGATCTCGACATTACAACACGTCAGCGAAAAGCCATTACGGATAGACAGCTAATTCCTGCTCTCGTTTACGCTTTGACCGTTATCCAAGACAGTAAAGGCCGCTTCCCGCCTGGTGATTGGGTCCGAACAACGCTGGGTGTTTCCTTCACTCACGACTGCTTATTTCGAACAAAAAACACAGTTTATGTGCTGATGGGGTCCGGTCGAAGGTTGCGCACGGATTTAAACATCGCACTGAGCCTGTGCTGAAAAAACGCTATTTCCGCACAGGTGAGTGACCGGTCGCGCTCACATAATATTTCGGCCTGAATGAACGCTCTCGATGTAGTGTCAATCTATGTTGTTACCAATCGAGCCCCGTATTTGAAGTGCGACCCATCTGTGTCAATCTATGTTGTTGTTGCCTTTACCCCGAATCATCCTACAGACCCCGATTTACGGGAGGGGCTGTGTCAAACTATGTTGTTGATAACCACCCTTTGCCTTAGAGAATGGAAACTCTCGCGGGAGCTGGAGGGGTTATCCTCCAGCTCCCGCTGTTGCTTCAGGCCCGGATCCACACCGATCTCCCCGACACATCTCCCTATCCAGCCGTTAGATGCTGCCGCGAAAACAAAGTAGTGAATCTCTGCGCTCCGATGTAGAGCGGAATCTCCTGAAAAAAGTGCTATTGCGTAAGACAACAAAGAACTAACAGGAGGGAAGGTCGGATTTTCGATTAAGCAGGTGTTTTTGAACTTCAGACACGAGGTCGTTAAAAACGGCTGCTGACTTCAGACCTTCCTTGGGCATTACCTAAAGTTTGAACTGACGCACAATCTGCAACAACCGCTCAGCGTCTCCACCGCTCGCCCGGCCACGGCTGAGAGTGCTTTGCGCAAGTACAACGGTGGTGTTCGCGACCACCGAAACACTACTGATCCGACGATTGATTTCATCGGTAACCATGGCCTGCTCATTGGCAGCCTCAGCAATGTGCAGGCTCATATCGGACACTGAAGACACCAGTGCACTTATTCGCTGTAATGCTTCGCCAGCGCTAAGCGCCTGCTGCACTCCACGTTCAGCAAAGTCACGACTGTCGTCCATTACTTTAACCGCGTGCTGTGAAGCATTTTGTAGCCGTTCGATCATATCGTTGATTTCTTGCGTCGATTTTTGCGTACGACTAGCCAACGTGCGGACTTCATCTGCCACTACTGCAAAACCACGACCTTGCTCACCGGCGCGAGCCGCTTCGATGGCGGCGTTAAGCGCCAGCAAGTTGGTTTGTTCGGCGATGGTGCGAATCACCTCCAGCACCCCACCGATTTCCCGTGAATGGCCTTCCAGATCGGCGATCACTTGCGCAGCTCGACCCACTTCTTCAGCCAAGGAGCGAATATCAACGATGGTTTTATCGACGACGGCAATCGCCTCTTTTGCCTGTGTAGAGGCGTCACGCGTTTGAACAGAGCTGGCTTCGGCGTTGCTGGCAACGCCCTGCACGTTGGTAGCCATTTGATTGGCCGCCGCCGCCACTTGTTCAACTTCAATTTGCAAATCGGTAGCACTTTGCTGAGAGGCGCCGGCATCACTTAGCAATTGTTCGGCCGATTGCTCAAGCCCCTTCGAAACATCCGCAACGGTCGTGATTTTGCTGCGCAAGCTGCCTAAAAATGTATTGAATAGCCCAACAACCTGACCTATTTCATCATCTCGCTTTGACTGGATGCTGCGGGTAAGGTCGCCGCTCCCGTCATTCAATGCGCTCAGTGACTTGCTCAGTTGCTGCATCGGCGGTAGCACTCGACTAGCAATCAGCCACAACACCCCTAGCATAATTAAAAGTACTGTTCCCCATGCGATGAGGCTGGTGACCTGGATTTTTGTGCGCTCGGCCTCACTGTCATCCAACTGCTGACGATACAACTTGCCCAATGGCTGACTAAAAGCAGCAAACTCGGAAATAACTTTCGCCGAACGCTGGTCAAAATCCTCCATAACTTTATCGCCGGCAGCTTTGTTACTGGCATAGGCCTGTACCATCAGCTTGCCGGTGCTGTTGAGTTGGTCCAGTGGAGTGCGCAGGGCCTGGAGTCGGCTAGAAAGGCTTGGAACGATTTGCTCTATCTCCTCCAAAAGCTGTAGCGAAGCTGCGTAATGCTGCTGTGCTTCCTCCATCGGCTCATGGTCTTGAGTAAGGCTTGCATCGGTATAGAACTGTTGAATCTGCGCGCTCTCGTAGCGTAATTTTTGAGTCGACTCAAGAGCGTTTCCCAGACGCTCAATTTCGGATCCAATGGCATCCAGGACGTTAAATTGGGTTTGCATCAATGTCGTTAAACCAATTGCTATAACCATCAAACCAGCAGCACAGAAAGCCATCAAACGAGAAATACTGAGTATCATAAAGTAGTCCGGCAAAAGGGAACGCAGATCAAGAAGTTCGTGTGTTTTTAACGATTCTCTGAAGAGAACCATCGATTTTCCAAAGTCCTGTCTTATTAGGTTGAAAAATAACTGTTTTTTTTGAGCAACAGATTTCTATTTTAATATCAACGCACCACTACTTTACGGATTTAATAGTCGTAGTGGAGGGGGGAAGCTCCTGTCAACTAACTGCAACCGCGCGGCAAGTTGAAAATATCATGGCGTTCGGCGCTATATTCTGGCGAAACATCCGGTGCGTTCCCCAAGATGTGAGTTGGCCAATGTTCTCGGGCCCCTTTGTGACAAACTATGTTGTAAGCCACCACCCTCCGAAAAATCGCAGCCCATGGCTGCGATTTTTTTATCCGAATCCAGGACATGCCCATGGACCGCTTCCAGGAAATGCAAGTTTTCGCCGCAGTCGCACAAGATCAGGGTTTTTCGGCGGCCGCGCGGCGTCTGGGCATGTCGGCAGCCAGTGTCACGCGCGCGGTGGCGGCGTTGGAGAAGCGTATTGGTACGCAGCTGCTGACGCGCACTACACGCAGCGTTCATCTGAGTGAGGCGGGCCAGCGTTATCTTGAAGATTGTCGGAGAATTCTGGCCGAGGTGCAGGAAGCCGAGGACTCGGCGGCGGGCAGTCACGCCCAACCTCGTGGGCAACTGACGATTACCGCACCCGTATTGTTTGGTGAGCTGTTTGTCACGCCATTGATGGTGAATTTTCTGACGCAATTCCCAGATGTCACGATCAATGCGTTGCTGGTGGATCGTATGGTCAGCGTGGTGGAGGAGGGCATCGACGTGGCCGTGCGCATCGGAGAGCTACCCGACAGCAATCAGCATGCAATTCGGGTGGGGGAGGTGCGACGGGTGATTTGTGCGTCGCCACGGTTTCTTGCCACTTTCGGCCGGCCAAATCACCCGCAAGACCTGGCCCAGGCACCGGTTATTGCGACGTCCTCGATCGGACAGTTAAGAAGCTGGCCATTCCTCGTGGACGGCGAACCCCTGAGTGTCCGGCCTGAACCACGGTTGGTGGTCACGGCGAATCAGGCGGCCATCGCCGCTGCCAGCCTCAGCTTGGGTTTCACACGAGTCTTGTCTTATCAGGTTGCGGGAAAAATAGCGGCTGGTGAGCTGGAAATCATCCTGGCCGACTTCGAAATGCCGCCATTGCCCATCCATGTGGTCTACCAGGGCGGACGTAACGCCCCGGCGCGGGTTCGCAGTTTCGTCGATTTTACGGTGAAGGCACTCCGGGAACATCCGGCCTTGCGCAGCTGATGCATTATTGCTGCAGATGAAATAATGGATTCCACTTGCTGGTTATTCTGTTGCTTTCGGGACTGGTAGAAGATGTCTGCCGTTGGTGCTGATCTTCCGAAGCGCCACTTACCCTGCGGAGTCGACCATGCAAGCCATCAAACTCTACAACTTTCCCCGTTCCGGCCACGCTCACCGTGTGGAGCTGATGCTTTCGCTGCTGCAATTACCGATCGAGTTGATCTTCGTCGACCTGGCCAAGGGCGAACACAAACAACCGCAATACCTGGCACTCAACGCTTTCGGTCAGGTGCCTGTACTGGATGACCAAGGTGTGGTGCTGGCGGATTCCAACGCGATCCTGGTTTATCTGGCACAGAAATACGGCAAGGGTCGTTGGCTGCCAACCGATCCGGTCGGTGCCGCCAAGGTACAGCGGTGGTTGTCGGTGGCTGCCGGTCCGATTGCTTTTGGTCCTGCCAGGGCCAGGTTGATCACAGTGTTTGGTGCACCTTACAACGCTGAAGAAACGATCGCTTATGCCCATACCGTGCTGAAGGTCATCGATCATGAACTGGCCAACACGCCTTGGCTGGCGGGTAGCGAGCCGACCATTGCTGACGTAGCGGCCTACAGTTACATCGCCCATGCCCCTGAAGGCAATGTCTCGCTGGACGACTACGCCAACATCCGCGCCTGGCTGGCACGGGTCGAAGCCTTGCCAGGATTTGTCGGCATGCCGCGCACCGTCGCCGGCCTGCAAAAAACCGCCTGATGCTTGTGGCCCGACACTGTCGGGCCGTTCACGCTGCGCCGAGGGTGCAGGGGAGTAGCCGTAATGGACCGTTCACCGTGGCATGCTGGCGAGAAACAGTTGCAGGCTCATGTCGGCGTCGCCGAGCGAATGGAGGTATTAGGTCGCAGGGTGATTCGCAGCGAGATGCCGGACCAGCACCGCTCGTTCTATCAGCAACTGCCGTTCATGCTTTACGGCGCGGTGGATGCCGAAGGCAACCCGTGGGCCAGCGTGCTTGAAGGTGAACCAGGCTTCGCCCATTCACCTGAACCAGGGCTGTTGCAATTCAGCAGCCTGCCGGCTGCCGATGATCCGGCGCAATTGACGGATGGCGCGGCGATCGGCCTGCTGGGGATCGAACTTCACACCCGGCGCCGCAACCGTATCAATGGTCGTATCGGTGCCATGTCGGCGAGCGGCTTTAGCGTGACGGTGCAGCAGTCCTACGGTAATTGCCCGCAATACATCCAACTGCGCCAGTTTCGATCGGTGCCGCTGGAAGATCCGGCAACGCGACGCGCGCAGCATGACAGCGAGCTGGATGAGGCGGCCAGGGCGATGATTGCCGAGGCAGATACCTTCTTTGTCGCCAGTTATGTGGACGTCGAGGGTGAGCGTTCAGTGGATGTCTCCCATCGCGGCGGTCAATCCGGTTTTGTACAAGTAGAAGGTAATCGCCTGACCATCCCGGATTTTGCCGGCAATCTTTTTTTCAACACGCTGGGTAATCTTCTGGCCAATCCCAAGGCCGGTTTGTTGTTCATCGATTTCAACTCCGGTGACCTGCTGCAACTCAGCGGGCGCACCGAAATCATTCTTGAGGGCCCACAGGTCGAAGCCTTTCAAGGCGCCGAACGTTTATGGACGTTCCACGTGGAACATATGGTGCGTCGGCCTGCAGCTTTGGCATTGCGGTGGCGTTTCGACGGCGTCTCTCCCACCAGTTTGCTGACCGGCACTTGGGCGCAGGCCAAGGCTCGACTGCAAGCGCAGGCCCTTGGCGATAGCTGGCGGCCGCTGCGGGTGGTGCGGATCGAAGCGGAAAGCCACAACATTCGCTCGATCTATCTGGAACCCGCCGACGGTGCCGGGTTGCCATTGTTCCACGCCGGGCAGCATCTGCCTTTGCGGTTCAACATTGATGGCGAGGTGCATATCCGCACGTACAGCCTGTCGAGCGCACCGTCGGACGATTTTTTCCGCATCAGCGTGAAGCGTGATGGACGGGTGTCTTCGCATCTGCACGAACAGATCCAGGTCGGCGATCTGCTGGAGGCGCGTGCGCCTCAAGGGCATTTCACCGTGGCCCCTCATGAGCGCCGTCCGCTGGTGTTGCTGGCCGCCGGAGTCGGCATAACGCCGCTTTTGTCGATGCTGCGAGAGGTGGTTTATCAAGGTCTGCGCACCCGTCGGATTCGGCCGACCTGGTTCTTGCAGAGTTCGCGTACGTTGGGCGATCAAGTGTTTCGTCGTGAACTGGACCGCTTGCTTGATGACGCTGGGGATGCGGTCAGGGTGGTGCGTCTGCTGAGTCAGCCAGAGGCTTCGGCGCGTGAGGGTGAAGATTTCGACCTGACCGGACGGATTGACGTCGCGCTACTCAAGGATCTACTGGAGGTCGAGGACTACGATCAGTTGGATTTCGTCCTGTGCGGTCCGGGAAGTTTTACTCAAGCGATGTACGACGGATTGCGCGAACTGGACATCCGCGACGCAAGGATTCACGCCGAAACCTTCGGGCCCTCCACATTGCGTCGACAACCAGACCCCGACGCCGTGGTGATTGAACAACCGCCAGCCGCCACCACCTCGGTACCGGTGGTGTTCCAGCGTTCCGCCAAAGAGGCTCGCTGGCAACCCGATGGCGGGAGTCTGCTGGAGCTGGCGGAAAGTCGGGGATTGCGCCCGGAATTCAGCTGCCGAGGCGGCTCCTGCGGGACCTGCAAGACTCGCCTGATCAGCGGCCAGGTGCATTATCCACAGCCGCCCGCCGAAGTACCGGAGGAAGGACAGGTGCTGATTTGTTGTGCGATTCCGGCTCAGGGCGCGCAGCCTCTGGTACTGGATATCTAGAGAATCGTCACAAGCCATCATTGCCCGGGGAGCGATGGCTCAGTAGGGTAGAGCGCAGAACGAAAGGGCCGTCACTGGCCCTTTCTGCATTTCAGGGATAGGCGCTTTCATGGTTTTTCTTACTCGCTGGATCCTCCTGCTGACGTCGCTCGCCCTGTTCAGTGGTTGCGAACGACAGGACGCTCCGCCACTCGATCAGCAGCTCTACGTCTGGCAACGACAATGGACATCCGACCACGACGTCGCACTGAGGGACAGCCGCAGAGACTTTTCCACTTTACGGGTGCTGGCGCTACAAGCCTTTCCCCAGGCTGGCTTGAGTCGTGCACGAGTTGATCCTGCATTGCTCAAGCGAGACGGGCGGCCACTGATTGCGGTGATTCGCCTCGATGGTCAGCTCAAGTCGTTGGATCAGGATGAGGTCACGACACAGATTCAACAGGTGATCAGCGATTGGCAGGCGCAGGGACTGAGCCTCTCCGGTGTGGAAATCGACCACGACGCCGGTAACGCTCGGCTACCGTCCTACCGCGAATTTCTTCAGCGGCTGCGCGCCCATCTGCCGGCCTCATTACCCCTGAGCATTACCGCGTTACCGGCGTGGCTCGACAGTCGCGAATTGCCTGCGTTGTTATCCACAGTCGATAGCAGCGTGCTGCAAGTGCATGCCGTCAGCGACCCGCGTCGTGGGTTGTTCGATCCGGTTCAGGCCCGGCAGTGGGCGAACGCCTGGAGCCGTATCACTTCGAAACCCTTCTATTTGGCGTTGCCGGCCTACGGCGTCGCGTTGTTGCCTGGTGGCGGCGGTGCGCCGATCGTGGAAAGTGAGATTCGCATCGAACGTGAGGGCAAGCGCCAGGAGTTGCTGGCCGATCCCCGGCAACTCAGTCAACTCAGCGCCGAGTTGCGCGCCGATCCACCGGCGCATCTGGCCGGACTGATCTGGTTTCGCCTGCCACTGGCCAACGACCGTCGTGCATGGAGCCTGACGACCTTGCGCGCGGTGGTGCGCGGTGAGGCGCTGAGCAGTCGGTTGGCGCTGAAACTCCCGGCTCAGGAAGGCCTCTATGACATCGGCATCAGTAACGAGGGCAACCTCGACAGCGCCTGGCCCGAGCGTGTGACGCTAGCGGTGCGAGGGTGTGAGGGGGCGGATGCGCTGGCCGGTTATGCGTTGCAACAAGGCCCGGATCTGCTTACCTTCACCCGCCTGCATGACGGTCGAATAGCGGCTGGCGGACAGCGGGCCATGGGTTGGGCACGCTGCGCACATATTGATCAAGGAGGTTCGAATGTTTACCCGTAACTGGCCCCGTCATCTGCTTTGCCTGAGTCTTAGCCTGCCGCTGGGTTCGGCGTTGGCGTGCGGGCCGGATTTCCCCATGCGCCTGCTGGACAACCGTGGCCAGTCGCTGGCGGAACTGCCTGAGGGTAACTTCAATTTCGAGGTCAATCGCCTTGGGCATGCCATTGCCGGGTTGAAACACGTCACCCAAGCCGTCAACAGCATGGAGACAACCGACTATGCCGAGCAGCGCAGTCTGGCCGAGCAGGCAGGTTTGACGGCCGAGCAGCAGGCGCTGGTGCAACAGTTGCGTGGTTTGACCGATGCCCGGCGGGTTGAGGTTGAGGGTGAAAGTCTGCCGGCCGAGCTCAAGTTCTATCTGGCCGGTGCCGTGGCATTTGCTGGCGGTGATCATGGACTGGCGGCGGAATATTTTCAGAAAGTCCTGGCGCTGCCGGCCGATCAACGGCCGCTACGCAGCACCTGGGCCGCTTACTCGTTGGGCCGGGCGTTGTTTGCCATGAGCTCGGAAGCGGGCGCCGGTCCCGATGTGCTGGCGCAGTCGCGCCAGGCGTTCGAACAAACCCGGCAACTGAGCATCGATGGCTTCAGCGATCCGCTGGAACTGGGTGTTGCCAGTCTGGGTGAACAGGCCCGCGTTGCCCGGACGGAGGGCGACTGGAACAGCGCCATCGAGCTGTATGCCACGCAAAACCTCCAGGGGTCGGCGGTCGGCTACACCTCGCTGAAGCTGTTGATGGCTGATCTGTCAGCGATGCCGGACGATCAACTGGCCGAACTGCTCAAGGGCAAACCGGTGCAGCAACTGATCACGGCGTCCTTGATCAGTCGACTGGGTTGGTCATTCGGTGATCAGCCGGCCAATGAACAGAAATTGATCAAACTTTTGCAGAGCAGCACGCGGGGCACACTCGATAACGCGGATCGTCTGGCGGCGGTCAATTATCAACAGGGTGACTACGCCAGCGCCAAGGCCTTCCTCGAACACGCCGGTGATGGTGGCCTAGCTTGGTGGCTGCGGGCCAAACTGGCGGTGCGCGAGGGTGATAAAAGCGCCGCGGCTGCCGCTTATGCGAAGGCCGCCCAGGCTTTCCCGCAAAACGAATCCTGGGGTGAGCGCAGAACGCCGGACTACGACTACGAAACGCTCCAGCCCAAGTGTCGGGTCGATGGCGAAAGCGCGATTCTGGCCTTGCAGCGCGGGGATTATCTGCAGGCGTTTGATCAGCTTTATCGAAGCAACGACATTTACTGGTTCGATGCGGCAACAGTCGCCGAGCGTGTGCTGACCGTCGATGAGCTCAAACATTACGTCGACACTCAGGTGCCGGCGCCACCACCCCTGACTCAGCAGGATCGCGATAACTATGTGCCGCTGCCGGTGGCCGCCAAGCTGCGCAATTTGCTCGGACGGCGCTTGTTGCGTGAAGAACGTTACGACGAGGCACCGGCCTACTTCGACAGCGTGGTCTTGCAAAGAAAGGCAACGTGGTATGGGCAGTTGCGCCACGATGCCGAATCAAAATGGTGGCCGAGCAAGCGTGCGTTTGCCTATTTCCACGCCGCAACGCTGGCCCGATTCGACGGAATGGAACTCCTGGGTTACGAGATGGCCCCGGACTACGCCACATTGGCTGGTAACTACAGCCTCGAAAGCAACGAACTCAAAGTCGGTCCATGGGTGGCGGAAGAGGAAGTCGTTCGCCAGCGAGCCAGCGCTGCCCAACCCGATCAGCGTTACCACTACCGTTACGTCGCGAATGCATTGGCCAGCCGTGCCGCCGATTATTTGCCTCATACCAGTCAGGCTTTTGCGGCTGTGCTGTGTGAGGCGACGGGGTGGAACACCGGTCCGGATGAAAAACGCGCTTTCTATCAGCGCTACGTCAAAGAGGGGCCTTATGTGGATTGGGCAGTGTCTTTCGGCGAACGCTGCCCTTATCCGGATTTCCAGAATGCTGATAAGCGTTACGTGACCCAAGCGGTGGCCCCCATCCGTTCAGCACTGCGGCCCTACAAAAAGTGGCTGGAGATGGGGGGTGTGGTGGGGCTTACAGCGCTCGCCCTGTTGCTGATCAATCGGCACAAGCGCCAGAAGCCGGCGTAATTACGCCTGTTGAACAAAGGTCAGCCGTACGGCGAAACCAATCAACAGGCTGCCGAACAACCACTGTTGCAGGCGTTGGGCGGATGGACTGCGTTGCAGCCATCGACCAAGCGCCGCACCGACCAGCGCATAAGCACTGTCGAACAGCAAACCGACGGCCACCAACACCACGCCCAAGGTCGCGAATTGTGCGAGAACCGGCCCGGCGTGTGGGTTGATGAACTGTGGCAACAGCACAGAGCAGAACAACAACGCCTTGGGGTTGAGCAGGTTGGTCAGCAAACCGCGCTGGATCGCCTGCGCCCAGTGCGGTTTCCCGGTGGTTTGATGGGCGCCATTGAGGTTCGGCAACAGGGTCGTGCGCAGGCACTGAACACCGATCCACAACAGGTACGCGGCGCCGGCCAGACGCACCACGTCGAAGGTCCAGGGCGCCGCCTTGAACAGTGCCGCCAAACCCAATGCTGCCAGCGCCACATGGCAGGCGCGGGCGATGGCCAGGCCCACCGCGGTGGCCAGCGCCGCGCCTTTGCCCTGGCGAGCACCGGTCTGCAACAGCAGGATCATGTCGGGGCCGGGCAGCAAATACACCACCGCCAATGCCATGAAAAACAGCCAGAGACCCGCCATGTTGCACCCCATTCGTTGTCGATTCGGTAGGGCCAGTCTAGGGTGCAAGGGCAGGGCAGGTGGTTGCGTAGTTCGCTTCAAAAACGGCCAGCCTTGGCATAATCTGCCAGTCTTTGACCTTCGTACCATCGGGATCTGCCAAACCATGAAACTGGATGCCTACGACCGCAAGATTCTCGCCGCGCTGCAACGGGACGGTCGCTTGAGCAATGTGCAACTGGCTGACGAAATCGGACTGTCTGCGTCGCCCTGCCTACGGCGGGTGCGGATGCTTGAAGAGGCCGGGGTGATTCGTGGCTATCAGGCCAATCTGGACCGTGATGAAGTCGGGCTTGGCTTGACCGTGTTTGTCGGGGTCAAGGTCGAGCGCCACAACGACGAGCAGGCAGAAGCCTTTCGCCTGGCAGTGACGGCATTGCCCGAAGTGATTTCGGCGTTTCTGGTGTCAGGGGAGTCGGATTTTCTGTTACAGGTGGTGGTGCCGGATTTACGCGCCTATGACCGTTTCCTCACGGGATGCTTGTTGAAATTGCCGGGTGTGAGCGATATCCGTAGCAACTTTGCCATTCACACGGTGAAGACACCGGGGGCGTTGCCCTTGGGGCATTTGCCGCTTTAGCCCCAGGCGATCTTTTCGCGAGCAGGCTCGCTCCCACAGATGAACGCATTTCAAGTGGGAGCGAGCCTGCTCGCGAAAGCGACGGACCCGCCACAGAAAATTCAGGCGCCTTACATCTGCGTCGCCATCCCCTCCACATTCATCGCGGCCTGGCGCAACGCCTCGGAGCGAGTCGGGTGCGGGTGACAGGTCAGGGCGATGTCTTCGGCGGATGCGCTGAACTCCATGGCCACGCAATACTCGCCAATCATTTCACTGACGCTCGGGCCCACCAGATGCACGCCGAGGATTTCGTCCGTGCGCTCATCGGCCAGCACTTTGGCGAAGCCTTCGGTTTCGTGATTGATCTTCGCCCGGCTGTTGGCGGTGAAGGGGAATTTGCCGACTTTGAATGCACGACCTTCGGCCTTCAGTTGTTCTTCGGTCTTGCCGACGCTGGCCAGTTCCGGTTTGGTGTAGATCACGTTGGGGATCAAGTCGTAATTGACCTCGCCGGCCTTGCCCACGATCTGCTCGACGCAAGCCATGGCTTCGTCCTCGGCCTTATGGGCGAGCATCGGGCCGGAGGTGACATCGCCAATCACCCAGACGCCAGCCGCTTCGGTGCGGTGGCCCTTGTTGGCGAGCATGCCGCGTTTGTCTGTGGTGAGGCCGACGTTTTCCAGCCCCAGGCCCTGTGTATAAGGTCGGCGTCCGATGGCCACCAGCACGTAATCGGCTTCAATCGACTCTGCGGTGCCGCCTGCGGCGGGCTCGACGCTGAGTTGAACGCCGGTGGCGGACGTGGTGGCGCGGGTCACTTTTGAACTCAGCTTGAAGCTGATCCCTTGTTTGCTCAGTGAGCGTTGCAGGGTTTTGCCTGCTTCGCCGTCCACGCCCGGGCAGATCCGGTCCAGGTATTCGACCACGGTCACTTGAGCCCCCAGACGCCGCCAGACCGAACCCAGCTCCAGGCCAATCACCCCGGCGCCGATTACCACCAGGTGTTTCGGGACTTCGGTCAGTGACAGTGCGCCGGTGGAATCGAGGATGCGTTGGTTATCGATGTCCACGCCGGGCAGGGGAGTGGGTTCCGAGCCGGTGGCGATGATGATGTCTTTGGCGCTCAGTTCGGTCTTGCCACCGGCACTGTCCGTTACCGTGACTTTGCCCGGCCCGTCGATATGGCCCCATCCCTTGATCCAGTCGACCTTGTTTTTGCGAAAGAGAAATTCGATGCCTTTGGTCAGACCGGCCACGCTCTCGTCTTTCTGTTTCATCATCTGAGCCAGATTGAGCGTGGGTTTGACCTCGATCCCCAGGTTGGCGAATTCCGCACCCATTGCCGCGTCGTAAAGTTCGGAGGCGTGCAGCAATGCCTTGGATGGCATGCAGCCGACGTTCAGGCAGGTGCCGCCCAGCGTGGCGCGTCCTTCTACGCATGCTGCTTTCAAACCCAGTTGGCCAGCGCGGATCGCTGCGTTGTAGCCACCGGGGCCACCGCCAAGTATCACAACGTCATAAGTGCTCATGGATTACTCCTGGAATGAAAGCGGTTGGGGAAGGGGAAAACGTAGTCTTTGATAAAAAATTACGATCATAATATGAGCGTTTTAGTGCATTTCGGTCAAGGCTTCAGGCTAGCGACAGGTCGAGCATTTTTAGATAGCGCAAATATGTACGGAAATTTCACGCGTTGCGTTATATCGTAACGAAATGTGACGTTGGCTAATGTAAACACTGGGGTGGTATGCAAGTCGATCTCGATGAGGAAGGAGCGCAGGCAGCTGGACTGCCGCGCTTTCAGCAGGCCGTTTTTCAGGGGCGACGATTGCGCCTGCTCGCCATCGGTCTGGGCGTGCTCGCGGCGATGGGCCTGGTGTCGGGTTTTTTTGTCGGGCTGTTTGCGCCGCAATCCCTTTGGCCTGCCCTGTTGTTCAATCAGAGTGCCGCGTTGCTGGTGCTGGTTGCAGGCTTGCAATCCGCCGGGTGGGTGACGCAATGGCGCGCGCGGGCAATGAGCCCGCAGGCGCCGTTGGTGGTCGCCCCGGCAGAGGCAGAAGCCCCGTCGGGCTGGTACGAACGGCTGCTGGAGCGGATCAGTCAGCGCTGGCTGAATCTGCTCGGGCAAATCGGTGCGCCAACACTGTGGTTGGGTGGTTGGGCGTTGCTGGCATTGCTCAGTGTCGAGCAAGCCTGGAACCTTGATTTACCGCCCGCAGCCTTGGGGTTGTCGGCCACTGTCGGCGCTGCCATGGCGCTGTTGCTGGGCTTCGGCTTGCTGGTTCTTGAGCGTCAGCTGACGCAGGAAGGCAGCGCCCAATGGCCCGAAGCCGGCCCGTTGGCACAGTTGATCCGGGTGGCAATCATCAGCCTGATACTCGGTGCGTCATGCCTGTTGTTTGGCAACGAAACTTCGGTCTGGCCGGTGCGTCTGGCTGTACTGATCGGCCTGCTGCCGGGGCTCGTTGCATCCGAATTGCTACTGCGTGCCGTGTTGTCATTGTTCAGCCCTCGTCGAGATCGACTCGAACCTGCTTTGCTGGCGCGCAGTTTTATCGCCGACATGCTGCGCTGGCCGCCGCAACCCTTGCTGGCCCTGCAGCACGAATTGCACAACCGCTTCGGCATCGACCTGCGACAGATCTGGGCCTTCACTTACATGCGTCGGGCGTTTTTGCCGGTGCTGGGCGTTGTCGCCATTGTCGGATGGTCGCTGACCGGTATTCATGAAATACCGTTGCAAGGGCGGGGGATCTACGAGCGCTTCGGCAAACCGGTGGCGGTATTCGGTCCTGGATTACAGGCAGGTTTACCCTGGCCGTTGGGCAGGGTGGTGAGTGTCGAAAACGGTGTGGTTCATGAATTGGCCACCAGCGTGGGTGAAAAATCAGCACCCATGCAGGCCGACCCCGCCGAAGGCCCGGCGCCGATAACGGCCAACCGGTTGTGGGACGCCAGCCATGTGAATGACAAATCCCAGGTGATTGCCAGCAGCCGTGCCGACAAACAGAGCTTCCAGATCGTCAACATGGACGTCCGGTTTGTCTATCGCATCGGTCTGGATGATCAATCCGCGCTGGCGGCGACTTATAACAGCGCGGACGTGCCGACCCTGATCCGCAGCACCGCCAGCCGCATTCTGGTCCACGACTTCGCCTCGCGAACCCTTGACGGTTTACTCGGCGAGGACCGGGTCGGGCTCGCCGAAGAGATTGGCCGGGCCGTGCAGGCCGACCTGCAGAAGCTCGACAGCGGCGTTGAAATTCTCGCCACGGTGGTCGAGGCGATTCATCCACCGGCCGGGGCGGCCAATGCTTATCACGGTGTACAAGCCGCGCAGATCGGCGCGCAAGCCCTGATCGCCCGTGAACGCGGTGCCGCCGCCGAAGCCACCAACCAGGCCCTGTTACAGGCCAGCATGGCCCGCGATCAGGCCACGGCGAATGCCCGGGAAATCAATGCGACGGCCAAGGCTGCCGACCTGAAATTCGCCGCCGAGAAAAAGGCTTATGCCAGTGCGGGCCAGGCCTTCGTGCTTGAGCAATACCTCGGTCAACTTTCCCAGGGCCTGGCCAATGCCAGGTTGCTGGTCCTCGATCATCGCCTGGGCGGCAGCAGCAATGCGCCGACCATCGATCTCCGTACGTTCACGTTGCCGGCTGACCCTGCGCCGTCGCGTCCATCCGCTCAGCCAGGAGTCGCCCATTGAGCCAGTCGCATACCCACGATCATGATGACCACAGTGGCCACGATCACGGCCATGGCGGGCATCACCACCACGGTCATCACCATCATCACGGCGATCCACAAGAGGCCGGCCCTTTCCCTTGGCGACGCATGGGGTGGGCCGCGTTGCTGGTGGCGGTTGCGGTGGCGGCCGCGAGCCTGGTGCAAGTGCGCTCGGGTGAAGCGACGGTGATTACCCGTTTCGGCAATCCGTCGCGGGTCTTGCTTGAACCCGGTCTGGGGTGGCGTTGGCCGGCGCCGTTCGAAGCGGCGATCCCGGTTGATCTGCGGTTGCGCACCACCTCCAGCGGTTTGCAGGATGTCGGCACGCGCGACGGTTTGCGCATCATTGTCCAGGCGTACGTGGCCTGGCAGGTGCAGGGTGACCCTGACAATGTGCAACGTTTTATGCGCGCTGTGCAGAACCAGCCGGACGAAGCGGCGCGACAGATCCGCACCTTTGTCGGCTCGGCACTGGAGACCACGGCCAGTAGTTTTGATCTCGCCAATCTGGTGAACACCGACGCCAGCCAAGTTCACATCGCTGATTTCGAAGCGCAGCTGCGTAAGCAAATCGATCAGCAGTTGCTGACCACCTATGGCGTTCGGGTACTGCAAGTGGGTATCGAACGCCTGACCTTGCCTTCGGTGACGCTGACCGCGACGGTTGATCGCATGCGCGCCGAGCGTGAAACCATCGCCACCGAACGCACGGCCATCGGCAAACGCGAAGCGGCACAAATCCGCTCCGCGGCGGAACGTGATGCGCGGATCGTCCAGGCCGATGCGACGGTGAAAGCGGCGGACATCGAGGCGCAATCGCGGGTCGAAGCCGCGCAGATTTATGGCCGCGCCTATGCCGGTTCACCACAGCTTTACAACCTTCTACGCTCGCTCGATACCTTGGGCACCGTGGTCACGCCGGGTACAAAACTGATTCTGCGCACCGATGCCGCACCTTTCCGGGTGCTGGTTGATGGCCCGCCAACCCTCGATAACAAGTCCGGATCGCAGCCATGAGTTGGGTTCCACGTGGAACAAATGAGTTAAGCAGCCCCTGGATACAGGCCGGGCGCCTGGCATTTCTCGCGCTTTACGCGGTAACGGTTTTGGCGGCTTTGGCGTGGGCGTTCTCCAACGTGCGGCAAATAGACCCACAAAATCGTGCGGTGGTGTTGCACTTCGGCGCGCTGGATCGCATCCAGAATGCTGGCTTGCTATTGGCCTGGCCGCGACCGTTTGAGCAGGTGATTTTGCTACCGGCGGCGGACCGGGTGATCGAGCGTCGCGTGGAAAATCTGCTGCGTACCGACACCGCATTGCAGGCCGATCGCGTGGCCAGTTTCGCAACGCCGATCAGCGATGCACTGGCAGGTTCCGGTTACCTGCTAACGGGGGATGCCGGTGTGGTGCAACTGGATGTTCGGGTGTTCTACAAGGTCACTGAGCCATATGCCTTCGTGCTTCAAGGCGAACATGTACTCCCGGCGCTGGACCGAATGGTGACCCGTAGCGCGGTGGCACTGACCGCCGCACGTGACCTGGACACCATTCTGGTCGCCCGACCGGAACTGATCGGTGCCGATAATCAGGCAGCCGAAAGACGTGAGCGCCTGCGAGGTGATCTGGTGCAAGGCATCAATCAACGCTTGGCTGAATTGGCGGCGACGGGGCAGGGACTGGGGATCGAGGTGTCGCGGGTCGATGTGCAATCGAATCTGCCAGACCCTGCGGTCACCGCTTTCAACGCCGTGCTGACGGCCAGCCAACAAGCCGACAAAGCCGTGGCTAACGCGCGCACAGAAGCGGAGAAGTTGACCCAGACTGCCAACGAACAAGCCGACCGCACACTGCAGGTCGCCCACGCTCAGGCCAGCGAACGGCTGGCGAAAGCCTCTGCGGATACGGCCACGGTGTTGAGCCTGACCCACGCGCAACAACAGGGCACCGACCCGCAAATGTTGCTGCGGATCTACCGCGAGCGGATACCGAAGATTCTTGGCCAGGCTGGTTCGGTCACCACGGTTGATCCGAAAGACGATACCCGCCTGATCATTCAGGGAGCTGCACAATGACCGCTCAAACTGCTGCGCCGAGCATGTTGTCCTCGGCAGAACAACGCAGCGCTGCCCGTCAATTGACGCTGGCCATGCTTGCACTCGGATTGCTCGCGCTGGGCCTCTTGTGGCGCTGGTGGTCGCCGGATCAGATCGGTGTCAGCCAATTGCTCCTGGGTTTTGCTTCCGTATTGGTGGCCGTTCCGGTCATGCGGTCGGCCTGGTACAGCCTGCGGTATCCGAGTTTGCACGGGATTACCGATCAACTGATCGCCTTGGCCATGCTGGGAGCCTGGGCGACAGGCGATCTGCTGACGGCGGCGTTGCTGCCGATCATCATGATCTTCGGTCACGTGTTGGAAGAGCGCAGCGTCATTGGCTCGCAAGAAGCCATTCACGCCCTCGGCAAACTGACTCGCAGCCATGCACGCAAGGTTCAGGCGGATGGCTCCATCGTCGAGGTGGACAACGGTACGCTCAAGGCGGGCGATCAGGTGGAAGTGCGCGCCGGTGACCGGGTGCCGGCGGATGGTCGGGTGTTGTCCGGTCAGGCGAGTCTGGACACTGCGTCCATCACCGGCGAATCGGTGCCGATCGAGGCCGGCGTCGGCATGCCGGTGTTCGGCGGTGCGATTAACCTCGATGGCCTGCTGCGCATCGAAGTCACCCGAACCGGCCGCGAATCGACCCTCGGCAAAGTCATCGCGCTGATGCAAAACGCCGAACGTTCCAAGCCGCCGATCACCCGGTTGCTGGAGCGTTACGCCGGAAGCTACATGGTGCTGGTATTGCTACTGGCCGCCGTGACCTGGTTCATCACCAACGATGCTCAAGCCATGCTGGCGGTGTTGGTGGCGGCTTGTCCTTGCGCGCTGGTGTTGTCCGCGCCAGCGACAGCGATTGCCGGGGTGGCGGTGGCCGCGCGGCACGGCATTCTGATTCGCAGTTCGGCGTTTCTTGAAGAGCTGGCAGACCTGACATCCCTGGTGGTCGACAAGACCGGAACCCTGACTTTCGGCACCTTGCGCCTGCAAGCCATCGACAGCCCGCTGGAGGACCGCAGCCACGTCTTGAAGCTTGCCGCCAGCCTGGGGTCCGCCAGCAGTCACCCGGTCAGTCGGGCGCTGGCCGGGCTGGTGGCGCAGGATCATTTTTTGCTGCTGTCGAACATTCATGAACGTCAGGGCTTGGGCGTCGTGGCCATGACGGAGCAAGGCGAAGCCGCGCTGGGGCGACCGGAGTTGTTTGCCCAATTGGGCATCGCCACCTCAGACGTTCCAGACCACGACGGTCCGATTGCCGGGCTGGCGCTCAACGGTGAATTCCTCGCCTGGCTGTTGTTGGCCGACAGCGTTAAACCGGAAGCGAAATTTGCCTTGAATGAATTGCGCGAACTTGGATTGGGTCGGCAGCTGTTGCTGACCGGCGACCGGCAAAGCGTCGCGCACTCACTCGCTCGGGATGTCGGCATCAGTGACGTCCAGGCACAGGCTTTGCCCGAGGATAAGTTGAACTGCGTGCTCAAGGAGATCGGCAGCGGTTTCCGGCCGATGGTGGTGGGGGATGGCATCAACGATTCGCTGGCGCTCAAGGCGGGTGTGGTTGGTGTTGCAATGGGCGCGGGCGGCGCGGATATCGCGTTAGCGTCGGCTGATGTCGTGTTGATCGGCAGCGACTTGCGTCGCCTCGGTACCTGCGTGCGCTTGAGTCGGCAATGCCGGCAGACGTTGCAGGTCAACGTGATCATCGGCCTGGGTTGGACCCTGGCGATTGTGGCCTTTGCCGCGTTCGGCTGGCTCGGTGCGGCGGGTGCGATGATTGCGGCGTTGTTGCATAACCTCAGTACATTGTTGGTACTGGGTAACGCAGGGCGGCTGCTGCGTTTTCAAGAACCGCTGCTCAAGTTAAAGGATGGGGAGTGAGTTCAATTTGGCGGCGGCTCTAGCGCGCAGGATGCCCGGTTGAAAGATTTCAGAACTGTGCGCGCTGTACGCAGTCATCTAAGGTGAGGGCACGGCATTTTGTGTATTCGCGGCAAGCGGGCGTTTTGCCGCGAATTATAGAAATTCGCTATTAGTTCGATAGCCAGCTATTTTTCCAAGATGGTCTACCCTCTGATCAGACGTCTGAAACAAGGGGGGATTATCCATGCTCGCGCAACTTCCACCGGCCTTACAGAATCTGCAATTACCGCTACGCCTGCGACTCTGGGACGGCCATGAATTCAATCTGGGGCCGACGCCCAGCGTCACGATTGTGGTCAAGGACCCACAAATGGTTACCCAGTTCACTCATCCCAGCCTGGACGCGCTCGGAGCGGCGTTTGTCGAGGGCAAACTGGAGCTGGAGGGTTCCATCAGCGACGTAATTCGCGTGTGCGATGAATGGAGTCAGGCGCTGATAGCTGAGGACGATGGCAGTCAGCCCGTACGCACCGTCCATGACAAGGAAACCGATGCCAAGGCGATTTCCTACCACTACGATCTGTCCAATGCGTTTTATCAGCTGTGGCTCGATAGCGACATGGCTTATTCCTGCGCTTATTTCGAGACCGGCAGCGAGTCCCTCGAGCAAGCCCAACAAGCGAAATTCCGCCACCTGTGCCGCAAGTTGCGCCTGCAACCGGGCGACTACCTGCTCGATGTGGGCTGCGGATGGGGCGGGTTGGCGCGGTATGCGGCCCGTGAGTTTGGGGCAAAGGTGTTCGGCATTACGCTGAGCAAGGAACAATTGGCCCTGGCCCGTGAGCGCGTTAAAGAGGAAGGGCTGGAGGACCTGGTCGAGCTGCAATTGCTCGACTACCGCGATTTGCCGCAAGACGGTCGCTTCGACAAAGTTGTCAGCGTTGGAATGTTCGAACACGTCGGTCACGCCAACCTGGCCGAGTACTGCAAAACCTTGTTCGGTGCGGTGAAGGAGGGTGGCCTGGTGATGAACCACGGGATCACGGCCAAGCACACCGACGGTCGTCCGGTGGGACGGGGCGCTGGGGATTTCATTGAAAAATACGTATTCCCCAACGGCGAGCTGCCGCACCTGTCGATGATCTCTGCCGAGATCAGCGAGGCGGGGCTCGAGATCGTCGATGTCGAGAGCTTGCGTCTGCACTACGCACGCACCCTGGACCACTGGAGCGAACGCCTGGAAGACAACCTTGAAGCCGCCGCCAAAGAGGTGCCGGATCAAGCGCTGCGGATCTGGCGGTTGTACCTGGCAGGATGCGCCTACGCGTTTGCCAGGGGCTGGATCAACCTGCACCAGATCCTTGCGGTGAAGACCCACCCCGATGGCAGCCATGAACTGCCATGGACCCGTGACGACATCTACACGCCTTAAAGAATCGGCGAAATAAGCCGGGCGACCCGCATGCCGACCTGTTGCAGGCGGTGGGTTTCCCGGCTTTCTTCTTTGGCGATTTCGTGCGCCTGGGCGAAGTCGTCGTTGAGCATGTGCTCCACCTCGGCGGCAAAGGCGCTATCGACCGTCAGCAACATCACTTCGAAGTTCAGCCGGAACGAACGGTTGTCCAGGTTGGCGCTGCCAATGGCGCTGATTTCGCTGTCGATCAAGACCACCTTCTGATGCAGGAAACCGGGCTGGTAGCGGAACACGCGCACCCCGGCACGCACCGCTTCGAAGGCATACAGGCTGGAGGCTGCATAGACGATTCGGTGATCGGGTCGTGATGGCAGCAGCAGCCGCACATCCACCCCACGCAATACCGCCAGGCGCAAGGCGGCGAACACCGCTTCGTCCGGGATGAAATACGGACTGGTGATCCACACCCGTTCGGTCGCCGCATGAATGGCTTCGACGAAGAATAACGAACAGGTTTCGTAGGAATCCGCTGGCCCGCTGGCCAGCAATTGGCAGAGTACGCCGTCATCCGGGTACACATCCGGCAGAATCAGGGGCGGCAGTGCGCGCGCGGCCCAGAACCAGTCTTCGGCAAAGGACTCCTGCATGCACGCGACCACCGGGCCGCGGACGCGCACATGGGTATCGCGCCAAGGGGCCAGGGGCGGTTTCTCGCCCATGTATTCGTCGCCGACGTTGTGCCCGCCGACGAACCCCAGTACTCCGTCAACGACGACGATCTTGCGGTGATTACGAAAGTTGACCTGAAAGCGGTTAAGCCAGCCGCTGCGGGTCGCGAAGGCCTTGACCTCGACGCCGCCCTCGCGCAACGACTGCACATAACTGTGGGGCAGGGAGTGACTGCCAATCCGGTCGTACAGCAAGTAAATCGCCACGCCTTCGGCCGCTTTGTGCAGCAGCAAATCTCGCAGACGCTGACCGAGGCGGTCGTCGTGGACGATGAAGAACTGGATCAGGACGGCTTCCTTTGCGTGGCTGATGGCGTCGAAAATCGCGTCGAACGTGGCTCGACCGTTGATCAACAGTCGCACTTCGTTGTTGGCCAGGCACGGCATACGGCCCAACTTCGGCATGGCTCTTAATGATGCGTATGCGGTGGAGGCGCGAGCTGTGAGCGCCTCTTCTACCCATGGCCGCCAATTGAGCTCGGAGATCGCCTTGCGCATTTCTTCGTTGGCCTGGCGCCGGGCCTTGATGTAACCGTTGAACGTACTGCGGCCAAACACCAGATAAGGGATGAGCGTCAGGTAAGGTATGAAAACCAGGGACAGGGCCCAAGCGATCGATCCCTGGGCGGTGCGTACGGTCAGCACCGCGTGTATCGCCGTGATCATGCCCAGAAAGTGCAGCAGAGCAATCGTGTAGCCAAAGATATGGGGGCCAAAATAATCCATGGGGGGCAGCCTTGCTCCTGAAGATTCAATGCGTAACAGACCATGTTCCGGGCAGAATGTCGCTATTTAATTGACCCATGAACCGAAGCCTGTGGCTGACGTCTAACGGCCACTACTGATCAGGAGTTACACGATGAACGTTCGTCTGCTGGGTTTGGCCATGGCACTGGGTTTGGCACTTCCTGTGGCCGCTCAGGCGCAAATGCTTCAGCCAGGCTTGTGGGAATTGACCTCAAGCAATATGAAAGTCGATGACCAGAACCTGCCGGATCTGCAACTGATCCTCGGTCAGCTTCAAAGTCAGATGACCCCTGAACAGCGCGCGCAGCTGGAAAAGCAGGGCATCACCATGGGCGGTAAGGGTATCCGCGCGTGCTTGACCCCGGAGCAGGTCAAGACTGACAACATTCCACTGACGGACCCGCAATCGGGCTGCAAGCAGGAAATCACTGATCGCAACGGCAACCAGTGGAAATTCCGCTTCAGTTGTCCGAAGGCGCAAGGTGCGGGTGTCGCTACTTTCGTCAGCGATCGTGAGTTCACGACCAAGGTCAACGGCACCTTCAATGCCACCGGTATTCAGCAGAAGGGCAGTCTCGATACCCGCGCCGTGTGGTTGGGGCAGGATTGCGGAACCGTGAAGCCAAGGGCGTAAAAGCTTCGAGGGCCAGCCCCGTTCCTGCAGACGTTGCCGACTGACAGGAGTGAGGCTGGTTCTCGAGGGGGCTGCGTTTACACGTGCTCATTTCCCGGTTGCTTCAACCATTCACACGCCGCCTCAACCTTCATCCTGCCGAAATCCTCGCCGGTGCGACTACGCACACTGACGAACCCACCCGCCTGCTCTTTCTCGCCAATCACGATCAGGTAGGGCACCGTTTGGCTGTGCTGGCGAATCTTGTAACCGACTTTTTCATGTCGCAGATCCGCCACGGCGCGCACGCCCGTGCGGCGCAAGGTTTCGGTCACCGATTGTGCGTAAGTCGCCTGACGTTCATCGATGCTCACCACCATCACTTGGGGAGGCAGGCGCCACTGTTGCAGCTCCTGGTGGCTGGACCAGCACGTACCATAGATCCGTTGCTGCAAGGTCCCGCTGATGTGATCAAGGGCGAATGCTTGCAGGACCTTGGTCGTGGGCACGTGCGGGCCAGTCGTCAAATACTCGGAGTCACCCAGGCGGTACACCGACAAGTGATCAGGGTGCATGGAGGGAGAGGGTGTCTCACGGCGACGTATCGAGTGGTTGGTCGCGGCCAGTGACTGCATGCGCGCTTCGATCAAGGGCAGATCGGTCGAGGTCAGGGGGCGCTCGACCGCAAACTCGCAAAAGAATCCGTCACCCAGCTCCGAGCCCGTCCGCATTTGCGCGTGGGAATGGAGTTGCTTGACCGCCATGGCCAGCATCAACGAGCAGGACCGTCGCAGGATTTCCAGCCCATCGGGCTCCTGCGGCGTCACAATGCTGACCCTGGCGTTCGCCTTGATCATGAATTCGCAGTCCACTAGCGCACCGTCCACCCGGCCTGCTACTGCCGCATTGGCCAGCCCTGGACCAATACTCGCAGCAACCTCATGAACGGATAGCGGTTGATCGTACTCACGCAATGAACCATCGGGGAGGGTGATCTTGATCATGGTTATTGTTCTCGAATGCTTCGATCACACGCATGAACATTAGAGGCAAACGTTATCGTTTGTCATGTAGACCTTTTTCCTATCCGGCCACTGCGCCCGACGGCCATGTTCAGAACTCGTTCTGCAGGACCTTGTAGCTGCGCGCCAGAACGCGGTAGATCACCGGACGGATTCCTGCGGATCATGGTTTGCTCAACGCGTTGTAGAGGGTATTGAGGTTGTGTTCGAACAAACCGGCAAACGTACTGGCCGGACCGCTCGACGCGAGCGCGTCGGAGTACAGGGTGCCGCCGATCTGCGCCCCGCTTTCGTCGGCGATCTGCTTGAGCAGGCGGGCGTCCTTGATGTTTTCCATGAACACCGCTTTGACCTTGGCCTGACGAATCTGGGTGATCAGCGCAGCGACTTCGCTGGCCGAAGGTTCGCGTTCGGTCGACAGGCCCTGAGGCGCCATGAAGTCGATTCCATACGCCTGGCCGAGATAACCGAACGCGTCATGGGACGTGACGATCTTGCGATTGCCCGGGGGAAGCGAGCCGAGCTTGGCCTTGGCTTCGGCCAGCAGTGTGTGGATCTGCTTCAGGTAGGTTTGGCTGTTGCGTTGGTAGTCGGCTTTGTTCGCGGGATCGGCGGCGATCAGCGCTTTGGCGATGTTGTTGATATACAGCTCGGTGTTCGCCAGGTTGTGCCAGGCATGGGGGTCTGGAATGGATTCGCCGTCCTCCTCCAGTGAGCGCGGAATGACGCCGTGGCTGGCGCTGATCAACGGTGCTTTGGTTTCACTGCTGGACACCAGGCGATCCAGCCACGGTTCGAAACCCAAGCCATTCTTGATGATGAGTTTGGCCTTCAACAGCGCTTTCGCGTCATCTGGCGTCGGTTCGTAAGTGTGGGCATCGGCGTCCGGGCCGACCATGTTGGTGATCTGGATATGCTCGCCACCGACCTGATGCGTCATGTCGGCGAGGATGCTGAAACTGGTGACCACCTGCAGTTTTTCTGCAGCGGACAGCGACATCGATAGCATCAAACTGAACAGCACGAGTAAAGCGCGCATCGGGTAATACCTCATTGGGATGTGAGCAAAGGCGGGCGGCGCAGCAATCCGTGCACCGGTCCGAACACCACGGACACCAGATAGAAACCGCCGGCCACCAGCACAATGGCGGGACCGCTGGGAAGCGAGTCATGGAACGACAGCAGCAGACCGAGCCACACTGAGACGCTGCCGAGCAGCGCGGCAATGGCGATCAGTACCGGCAGTCGACGGCTCCAGAAGCGCGCAGCGGCGGCCGGCAGCATCATCAAGCCAACCACCATCAAGGCCCCGATCGCCTGGAAACCAATGACCAGATTCAGCACCACGAGCGTCAGGAAGACGCCATGGACCAGTGGACCGAGCCGGCTGACGGTTTGCAGGAAAAGCGGGTCGAGGGTGTCCAGCACCAGCGGACGGTAGATCAACAGCAGGGCGATCAGGCTGAAGCCGCAGACCCATAACATGCCGGTCAGTGTCGGAGCATCGACCGCCAGCGCGGAGCCGAATAGCAGGTGCAGCAAGTCCAGGCGTTTACCGGCCATCCCGAGGATCAGTACGCCGCTGGCCAGCGAGATCGGGTAGACAGCGGCGAGGCTGGCGTCTTCCCGCAGGCCGGTGCGACGGGTGACCCATGCGGCGAGGCCCGCCATGCCAAGGCCTGCGGCGAGACCGCCGATGGTCAGTGCGCCGAGGCTCAAACCGGCCAGCCAGAAGCCCAGTGCCGCACCGGGCAGGATGCCATGGGCCACCGCATCACCCATCAGGCTCATGCGTCGCAAGATCAGAAATACGCCAAGCGGCGCTGTGCTGCACGCCAGCGTCAGGCCACCGAGCAACGCCCGGCGCATGAAGACGAACTCGTGAAAGGGTTGCCAAAGATCGGCGGCAGCGAGCATCAGGCCACCTGCGTTTGCGGCTGTTGATGGATCAAGTCCACGCTCTGCCCGAGGACGCACCCACTGCTTTTGATCAGCAGGGTTTGGGGCATGTGTCGGCGAACGGCGGCCAGGTCGTGGCACACGACGACCAACGTCCGGCCCTCGGCATGCCAGGCGTGAATGTGTTCCCAGAGCAGCGCCTGACCCGATTCATCGAGCGCGGCATGAGGTTCATCGAGCAACAACAAGGGCGCGTCCGCGAGGCTCAAACGGGCAAGCAGGGCGCGCTGCAGTTCGCCGCCGGACAGGGCCATTAACGGGCGTTGTTCCAAACCGGTCAGGTGCCAACTTTCAAGCACGGCTTCGAGGCGTTGCCTGCGTGTCTCTGGCGCTTGCTTGCTGCCCCAGAAACCGGCTGCCACCAAGTCCTGGAGGCTGATGGGAAATTGCCGGTCCAGGTGTTGTTGCTGTGGCAGAAATGAAAGGGCGCCCCGACGTGGACTCCCCAGCACAACCTTGCCAGCCAGGGGCTTTTGCAGGCCTGCGATGACTTTCAACAGGCTGCTTTTACCTGAGCCGTTCGCCCCGATAATGGCGGTCAGGCTGCCCTTGGCTAATTCGACATCCATCGGTGGCGTTAGCGGTTGACCGGGCGCTCCCCATTGCAAGGCTTGGCAACGGATCATGCGTCCTCCCAATTCCAGCGACTTTCCGCCACGGCATCGTGGGCGTGCAGGCTTTCCGCGTGGACGACTCGAATGTGGAAGGCATTGATGCCCGGGGCGCGTTTCAGGGCCTGGTTCAAACGTCGTGCGGCGTCCTCACAGAACATCAAGTTCTGACCGTTGGCCAAGGCGAAGGCTTGCTCGTCTGCGCGCTTGACCGCGGTTTGCACGGCGGTACCGAGGGCCGCTTCGGCGTCGTTGATGATCGCAACCAGCGGCAGTTCATCCAGATAGTCATCCAGACGAAGACGCAATTGGGCACTGCTACGTTGACTGTGCGGCGTCGCAACGATGCCTTTTGTTGACCCGAGCCACGCCAACACTTCGGCCTGTTGAAGGGAGGTGTTGGCGAAATCAGTGATGAACTGTTGCTGAACTAATTGCCGGGCCAGTGCCGCTGAACAGGGACAGGTTGAGGAATAAGGCAGGTCGATTTTTAGTTCCACGTGGAACATTGCGTTTTTCAAACGCGCTTCGATGGTCACGGGATAGCTTTTCCAGCCGGCCAGCGGGCTAATCAATGCGGGTCTTTTTAACAGTAAATCGGTGTGAATTTTTATCGATGCGCTGCTGGAAAGCCCTCGGTGGCTATCGAGAAAACGCAGTAACACTCGCTGTAGAACAGGGGGCGAGAGCGTTTCCTGTTCCAGTTGTTCCAGCGCCAGATAAAGACGCGACATGTGGATGCCGCGTGCTTCTCCATCGTCAAGGCTCACTCCGGCATCAGCGGTTGCCACCAAACGTTGGCCATCGAACAAAACAGGAAGAGCAATGCCGCACATGCCCACCCACTCCAGTGGCAGGGCTTGGCGTGGGGCCTGCGCGGCGATATCCGGCAGAGTCAGCGCATTCATGAGCAGGTCCATCGGGGGAATTGATTTGACATGTTATATTATAACAGTCAAATCGACGATGCCTTTTTCACGAGCGGGCTTTCACCCTGCACAGAGGCAAGCACAACAGTCACCGGACGTGCCGTTGGTCCTGGTGGAAACCGGCTACATTTCCAATGTCCGCGACAGCCAGCGATGGGTGACGGCACGCCATCAGCAGGCAGGGGCTGACGGCGTGTTTGAAGGTTTGCAGCGCTACTTTCAGAAGAATCCACCGGCCAACAGTTACATCGCCTGGCAGCAGGCGCAGAAAACGTCCCAAGCCTGGCTAGCAGCCAGCAACTCGGCTGCAGGTGAACCTGGCACTGCTGCCGCCGGAGCTGGAGAACCGATTGATCGTGGTCCAGCCGACGCGCCGGTTATAGCCGACCCAGGTTTCGCCGTCAGAGGCGATGCCAGTGAAAAACGTCAGTTGGCCGTAACGACTGTTGGTCTGTGCCCAGTAGCGTTTTCCAACTGCTTCGAACCCCCGCAGATAAATCGTGCTGCCGACCGTGTTGACGCTGTAGGCATTGCCATCGGCGTCCACGCAAGCCAGCAAATTGGCGCTGCGGGTGCAGGTGGCCAACGTCGGAATTTGCCCCCAGGCATCGACAGCGACCAACAATGCAGCGCTCATCAGCGCCAATTTCAGGGCATTACGCATGGCGTTTCTCTTGGTTGGAAGGGGCTTGAACATTCTGCCTTTTGTCATCGCGGGCAAAAAGGGAGTGGTTTGATTGTTTGGTTATATTATAACATTTAAATAAGCCCGACGATTTGACCGGGCATTCCTTGTGAGGAGCACCTGATGCCCGATCGTCTTCCCGTCACCGTGTTGTCCGGCTTTCTCGGTGCCGGAAAAAGTACACTTCTTAATTACATACTACGTAATCGCGAAAACCTTCGGGTCGCTGTCATCGTCAACGATATGAGCGAAATCAACATTGATGGTAGCGAGGTGCAACGGGATGTGCGCCTCAATAGAGCTGAAGAAAAACTCGTGGAAATGAGCAATGGCTGCATTTGCTGCACGTTGCGCGAAGACTTGCTCGAGGAAGTGAGCAAACTCGCGGTGGACGGACGTTTTGATTACTTGTTGATCGAGTCCACCGGCATTTCCGAACCGCTGCCCGTCGCGGAAACTTTCACCTTCCGCGACGAAAGCGGCCAAAGCCTCAACGACATCGCCCGGCTCGACACCATGGTCACCGTGGTCGACGGCGTGAACTTCCTGCTCGACTACCAGGCCGCCGACAGCCTCGACTCCCGGGGTGAAACCCTTGGCGAAGAGGATGAACGTTCGATCACCGACCTGTTGATCGAACAGATCGAATTCGCCGACGTCATCCTGATCAGCAAGATCGACCTGATCAGCAGCCGCGAACGGCAAGAGTTGATGGCGATCCTCGAACGGCTCAACGCCCGCGCGGAAATCATCGCGATGGTCATGGGCGAAGTGCCACTGAAAAAAATCCTCAACACCGGTCGATTCGACTTCGAAAAAGCCGCCGAGGCACCGGGCTGGCTACAGGCACTACGGGGTGAGCACGTGCCGGAAACCGAAGAATATGGCATCGCTTCTGCGGTTTATCGTGCGCGCCGCCCCTTCCATCCGCAGCGATTCTTCAGCTTTATCGATCGTCCGTGGGTGAACGGCAAACTGCTGCGTTCCAAAGGTTTTTTCTGGCTGGCGAGCAAGTACAAAGATGCGGGCAGTTGGTCCCAGGCCGGGGGGCTGATGCGGCACGGGTTTGCCGGACGTTGGTGGCGTTTCGTGCCTAAAGACCAGTGGCCTCAAGAGGAAGAAAACACGGCCGGCATCATGGCGCACTGGACTGCCGCCACGGGTGACTGTCGACAGGAGCTGGTGTTCATCGGCCAGAACATCGATTTCGCGCACCTCACCGACGAGCTCGATGGCTGCCTGCTGACCGAAGAAGAAATGGCGCTCGGTGTCGAGGGCTGGCAGCGGCTGCCAGATCCATTCGGTCCCTGGCATGAAGAGGTGGCCTGATGTTGACGCTGACCTCCGTAGGCGGCAGCCCGGTCGCGACGCGCACCCTGTATCAACATCAGGCTGGCACTCCAGAGTCCTTGACCCGCATCCTCGACGATGATGTGAACCTCGCTGTCTGGAATCGCCAGCTCCCGGCCCATATCGCGGATTTCTCGACCCTGCTGCTGTCCCTGAACGAGCCGCTGGCCGAGTCGTTGTCACTGGAAATGCCCGATGACGAAGCAGAGCCCAATCTCTACGGATTGGCCTCACGTTTCAGTGATCTCCAGGGCTACGAAGGCTTTATCGCCGACCTGTCGTGGCTGGTCCGTGCGTTCGCCTGTTTGCTCGGCGCGAAGCGCATCGGCCTGCGTCTGCGGGTTTTGGACAAGGCCATGTGCCCGCGTTTTCACGTCGATCACGTACCGGTGCGGCTGATTACCACCTATGCCGGGATCGGCAGCCAGTGGTTGATGGAAGGCGCGATGGACCGCCGACAATTGGGCAAGCCTGACGCGGAACCCCAGGACAACTCGCTGATCGGGCAGATCGCCAGCGGCGACGTGGCTTTGCTCAAGGGGGAGAAATGGCACGGCAACGAAGGTTTCGGGTTGATTCACCGCTCGCCGCAACTCGCTGCTGGCGAGCGGCGTTTGATCCTCACCCTCGACTGGTTGAGCTAGCGGCTCAAGGTTTGAGCCAGGTGCCGTGGCTCTGGGCCTCGCAAAACGGCTTCAAATACGCCGCGTCGGTGGCCACGCCGTAATAGTGAATATCCTGCCGGTAAGGCATATTGGCGACTTGAGCATTGCTGCAAACGCCGAACGCCCCGGCAGGGCACTGGTCGAGGTACTGCACCTCGACTGTCTGCCCGGCCAGATTCGGTTGGCAAAAGCCGTCGGCGAACAGTTTTTCCGGGATGTTGCGGTTCTGCTGACAGACTTTCACGTCGAGCCTTTCAGCCTGACTGTGGACGATGCAGGCTTGAGCCAGCGCCTCGCCGCAAGTCAGCGTCAGGAGCAACGACCATCCCCTCAACCGCATCCTTACCTCCTCAGAAAACCTCGATCATGTTGCAGAACATTCCCACCCACGTCATCGCCGGGCCATTGGGTGCCGGCAAGACCAGTCTGATCAAGCACCTGTTGGCGCAGCGCCCGGCCGGAGAGCGCTGGGCGGTGTTGATCAACGAGTTCGGCCAGATCGGTCTCGACGCCGCGCTGCTGACACAGGACGCCGATGGTATCGCACTGGGTGAAGTCGCCGGGGGCTGTTTGTGTTGCGTCAATGGCGCGCCGTTTCAGATCGGGCTCGGCCGACTGCTGCGCAAGGCGCGACCGGATCGGTTGTTCATCGAACCGTCCGGGCTGGGGCATCCGGCGCAGTTGCTCAGGCAGTTGGGCGAGGCGCCGTGGGTCGGCGTGTTGGCGGTGCAGCCCTGTGTGATGGTGCTTGATGCCCAGGCTCTTGCCAGCGGCAAGGCGTTGCCCGAGTCGCAACAGGACGCGTTGGGTAGTGCCGGTTTGTTGCTGCTGAACAAGGCGGAAGGCCTGGACGCCAGTGATCGTCAGCGAATCGCTGCGCAGTTGCCTGCTCGTTCATTGTATTGGACGCAGCAAGCGTTCTTGCCACTGAGCGAACTGCCGGGACTGGCGGCTCAGGGAGCGGCGGGTGTGGATAACTTTGTGATGCCCAGGGGGTTGGCGCAAATACCGGCAATCTGGAGCGATCCGGCGCTGCCGATTTGTTTGAGTCAGGAACAGGAGGGCGGCTGGAGCATCGGCTGGCGCTGGCATCCGAGCCAGACATTCGATGTGACGCTTGTTTCCCGGTGGCTGACCAGCCTCGACTGGCGGCGGGCGAAGCTGGTTATCCACAGTGTCGAGGGTTGGGTTTCGGCAAATGCGCTGGACAATGCAGAGCTGCAATGGCTGGCCAGTGAGTGGCGGCAGGATTCGCGGATCGAGCTGATTTTCAGTGCGCCGCAGGATGTCGACTTACTGCAGCAAAGCCTCGCCGAGTGTCGGTTGAAAGGGAATTAACTCACCCGCGCTCAAGGCCGCCATTTGCTGTGTTCTTGCCGCCAATGGCTCAGTTCGATCACTTCGGCGCTGGGCCTTGCGACATCAACCACCGGTGGCGTGTCGTCGAACGGTGCCGGGTAGGGCGCCAATTCGATCTGTGCACTGTGGGCGCCGAACTGGGTGATGGTGCCGTTGTGGCGAGTTTCGCCCGTCACGGTGAATTCGAAGTTATACACACGGGCCAGGCGTCGGCGACCACTGGCATCCTTGATGAAACCGATTTTTTTCAACGCCACATTGCCATCCAGCAACTCGATCCCGAGCTTGCCGCAATGCTGTTTGACCCGCTCCAGCGCACGTTCGCGCAGGCCGTGGTTGTGCCAAAGCCAAGCGCCCGCCGTGGCGAACAACATCAGCACGAAAATATTTCCAAGGGTCAGCATCAACAGGGTGCTCCAACAAGATAGTGTCAGCTTAACTGCGTCGCTGGTCTGTCGTACAGGCTGCGTTTAGTTGCATACTGCGCGGCTCGAATTTCAATCGTTTTACGGATAACTCACCGCATGAAACGTACACCCCATCTGCTCGCTATCCAGTCCCACGTGGTGTTCGGCCACGCTGGCAACAGTGCCGCGGTTTTCCCGATGCAGCGGGTCGGGGTGAACGTGTGGCCGCTCAATACCGTGCAGTTCTCCAATCACACCCAGTACGGCCAATGGACGGGCGAAGTGCTGGCGCCTCATCAGATCCCCGACCTGGTTGAAGGTATCGCGGCGATTGGCGAACTGGGCAATTGCGATGCGGTGTTGTCGGGCTATCTCGGCAGTGCGGCCCAGGGCCGGGCCATCCTCACGGGTGTGGCGCGGATCAAGTCGATGAATCCCAAGGCCTTGTACCTGTGTGACCCGGTGATGGGGCATCCGGAGAAAGGTTGCAGCGTGCCGGCGGAAGTCAGTGATTTCCTGCTGGAAGAGGCCGCCGCCGTGGCGGACTTCATGTGCCCGAATCAATTGGAGCTCGACAGCTTTTCGGGGCGCAAGCCGCAGTCGCTGTTCGATTGCCTGGCGATGGCGCGAGCGTTGCTGACGCGTGGTCCGAAGGCGGTGCTGGTCAAGCATCTGGACTATCCCGGCAAAACGCCGGACGTCTTCGAGATGCTCCTGGTGACCGCAGAAGGCAGCTGGCATTTGCAGCGTCCGCTGCTGGCGTTCCCGCGTCAGCCGGTGGGTGTTGGCGACCTGACCTCCGGGCTGTTCCTGGCCCGCGTTCTATTGGGCGACAGCCTGGTGGCCGCTTTCGAGTTCGCCGCGTCGGCGGTGCATGAGGTGTTGCTGGAAACCCAGGCCTGCGCCAGTTATGAACTGGAACTGGTGCGGGCGCAGGACCGGATTGCCCATCCCCGGGTGCGGTTTGAAGCGACTTCGATCAGTTTGTAAGCGGATCGCGGCAAAAAAGATCGCAGCCCGCCTCAGGCTGCGATCCTTCGGCTTAGGCGTCGCCCTTGATTTCCTGATAGCGCTTTTCCAGTTCCTGGCGAATCTGCCGGCGCTGTTGCGCCTGCATGTAGCGACGCTTGTCTTCACTGTTTTGCGGTTGCAGGGGCGGCACGGCTGCCGGTTTGCGCTGGTCATCCACCGCGACCATGGTGAAGAAGCAGCTGTTGGTGTGGCGCACCGAGCGCTCACGAATGTTTTCGGTCACGACCTTGATGCCCACCTCCATCGAGGTGTTGCCGGTGTAGTTGACCGAAGCGAGGAAGGTCACCAGTTCGCCGACATGAATCGGCTCACGGAAAATCACCTGGTCCACCGACAGGGTCACCACGTAGCGGCCGGCATAACGGCTGGCGCAAGCGTAGGCCACTTCATCGAGGTACTTGAGCAAGGTCCCGCCGTGAACATTGCCAGAGAAGTTGGCCATGTCAGGGGTCATCAATACCGTCATCGACAGCTGGGCGTTTCCGGGTTCCATAGCATTCTCACGGGTCAAGGCAAGGTCTGAGGGGACGCACCTCTGCGGGTGCCTGTACGGTTTTTTCAAACCAACGTTATCGGGACGCCGCAGCGTGCGCCGCCGTCACGCCGGATCGATCTGTTTCCTTATATTGCACTGCCTTTCTGCCGGAAGTCGCGGTGTTACCCTTCAAAAGCCCATGTCCAAGGGCAATTCCTACGCGGAAAGCGGATTTATTACCCTGCTTGATCAGACTTTTCCTGCGTCCGATTGAGCAATGTCAGTCAAGGAGCCTCACACCATGCATGCCATCAGTTTCATTCAGGATTTGGCAGTCATCATGCTGGTCGCAGGTGTGGTGACCGTGCTTTTTCATCGGTTCAAGCAACCGGTGGTTCTGGGCTACATCGTCGCCGGCTTCATCATTGGCCCATACACCCCGCCGTTCGGCTTGATCCACGATGAAGAAACCATCAAGACCCTGGCGGAGCTGGGGGTGATTTTCCTGATGTTCTGCCTGGGTCTGGAGTTCAGTCTGCGCAAGTTGTTCAAAGTGGGCGCCACAGCGTTTATCGCGGCGTTCCTGGAAATCGTGCTGATGATCTGGATCGGTTACGAGATAGGTCGGTGGTTCGACTGGAACACCATGGATTCGCTGTTCCTGGGCGCGATCCTGGCGATTTCCTCGACCACCATCATCGTCAAGGCGCTCAACGATCTGAAGATGAAGAATGAGCGCTTTGCGCAGCTGATTTTCGGGGTGTTGATCGTCGAGGACATTCTGGGCATCGGCATCATCGCTTTGCTATCGAGTATCGCGGTCAGCGGCACGGTCAGCTCCGGCGAAGTGTTCTCCACAGTCGGCAAGCTCTCGCTGTTCATGATCGTCGCGCTGGTCATCGGCATTCTGTTGGTACCGCGATTGCTGGCCTATGTGGCCAGATTCGAGAGCAATGAAATGCTGCTGATCACGGTGTTGGGCCTGTGTTTTGGTTTCTGCCTGCTGGTGGTCAAACTCGAATACAGCATGGTGCTGGGCGCGTTCCTGATCGGTGCCATCATGGCCGAGTCCCGGCAGTTGCTGAAGATCGAGCGCCTGATCGAACCGGTTCGCGATTTGTTCAGCGCGATTTTCTTCGTCGCCATCGGGCTGATGCTGGACCCGATGATCCTGCTGCAATATGCCTGGCCGATTGCGGTGATCACCGTCGCTGTGGTGCTCGGCAAGATGCTGTCCTGCGGTCTTGGCGCCTTTATCGCCGGCAATGACGGACGCACCTCACTGCGGGTGGGGATGGGGCTGTCGCAGATCGGCGAATTTTCTTTCATCATCGCTGCCTTGGGCATGACCCTGCAGGTCACCAGCAATTTCCTGTATCCGGTGGCGGTAGCGGTATCGGTGATCACCACGCTGCTGACACCCTATTTGATTCGCGCGGCCGATCCTTTGTCGATCAAGCTGGCCGCCGTGATGCCGCAGCGCCTGGGACGAGTATTGGGGATGTATGGCGAATGGCTTCGCAGCATCCAGCCGCAGGGCGAGGGTGCGTTGCTGGCATCGATGATTCGACGAATTCTGCTGCAAGTCGGGGTCAATCTGGCATTGGTGATCGCGATCTTCTTCGTCGGCGCTTATTTCGCCGAACGAATGTCCGTCTATGTGCAAGATTTGATCAGCGATCCGAGCTGGCAGAAGGCGCTGATCTGGGGCGGAGCGCTGCTATTGTCGCTGCCCTTCCTGATTGCCGCGTATCGCAAGCTCAAGGCTCTGTCGATGTTGCTGGCGGAAATGGGCGTGAAGCCGGAGATGGCCGGGCGCCACACACAGCGAGTGCGTCGGGTGATTGCAGAAGTCATCCCGATCCTCTCGCTGTTGGTGATCTTCCTGCTGTTGGCAGCCTTGTCGGCCAGTATTCTGCCGACCAACAAGTTGCTGATGCTGATCGTCGTGGTCGCGGCCGCCGTGGCGGCGCTGCTGTGGCGCTGGTTTATCCGCGTCCACACGAGGATGCAAATTGCGTTGCTGGATACTCTGGACAATCACAAGGATTCATCCGGGCATTGACCCGTTGGGGGCGTCTGCGCACTCAGCTTTCCAGCCAGACGTCCCGCGCCCAGTGCCAAACCGATTCCCAGGATTCTTCGGTGATCAGCTCTTCTTCGCCGGACCACAGCACCACGGTGCCGTCTTCTTCAACGCAGTAGTAGTTATCGCCGTCCTGGCAGAGCGGGATCAGGTCGCGCGGCACGCCGACGTCCCAAGCGTTGGCTGCAACATCCGGCAGGTAGGTGTGCGATTGCGGGTCGGTGACGGTTACCGGCTCGAGGCTGCCGTAAACCACGTCGCTGACGGTCAGCAGGAACTCCTTGAAGACGAACGGTATGTTGATGAAGAGCTCTTCTTCGATCTCTACCAGTTGGTCGTCGTCAGGCAATTCCAGTGGAACCGGTACGGGTTCATTGGCTTCACGCAGTTGTTCAATGACTTCTTCCACGTCCGGGATCCTCTTGCTTGAATGGCGCGGTTTATATGGGGCGGTTTATACAGTAGCTCGCTATAGATGCAACCGTGAAATAGAAAACCCCGGACACGAGCCCGGGGTTTTCTATTACTGCACGTAAGCCGCGGAGGTTAATCAACCGTTCTGGCGGATACCGGCCACCAGCCAAGGCTGATTCTCGCCCTGGGCACGTTCCATGTTCCAGCTTTCGCTGAACACTTCGCCCTGGTCGAAACGCGAAGTTTTCGACACACCGCTGAAGGTCAGGGTGGCGATGGTCTTGTCGGCGCGATCATCCACACCGTCCAGTTGTACAACGAGGTTATCGATGTAGGTGGACTGGAAGCCGTCGCCCAGATCGGCACGTTCGCGCTTGAGGAAATCCAGCATTTGCGGGGTCACGAACTCGGCGATCTTGTCCATTTCGTTGGCATCCCAGTGTTGTTGCAGGGACTGGAAATGGTTTCGGGCCGCTTCGACGAAGTTCTTTTCATTGAACCAGGCTGGCGCATTGATCACCGGACGTGCAGCAACCGGTGCGGCCGAACCGCCGAAGATCGAGCCGCCGGCAGGCTTCTGCTCGAACACTTCACGCTGCATGGGTGCGTAACCTGCCGGAGCCATGTGCTCCTGCTGCTTGCGACGACGAGCGGCAATAAAGCGGAAGATCAGGAAGGCGATGACCGCCATGATCAGGATGTCGAAGATCTGCATGCCCTGGAAGCCGCCGCCCATGAACATGGACGCCAGCAGGCCACCGGCGGCGATACCGGCCAGAGGGCCGAGCCAGCGCGAAGCACCGCCGGCCTTGGCTGCGGCACCCGCGGCACCTGCAGCGCCAGCGGTCGCAGCAGCGCCGCCCATGCCTGGAGAAGAAGGTGCCATCTGGCTGGTTTGGTGTGTCGGCGCCGCGCCGGCGCTTTTGCCACCACCGAAGCGCTTGGCGGCATTGACGTCGAGACTCATCGTCAGGCCAATGCACAGCGCCATGGCGATGCTAAGAAAACGTTTCATAAAGGGAATTCCCGTTTGTGGAGGGCACGCGCGCCATGTTGCACAGCTGAAGTGTCACTGGCTAGCGGCAGAGTGTTTCGGGCTTTTGCTTGACAGGTTTCATTCAGCTTTAGCCAATGCAATAAGGCCTGTTAACTTTGGTCTGTAGGATGAGTGGATAAGTTCTGTAGGGAAGATCTCTAGCGTCGCAACGCCAGCATGACGACGCCGGCCGTGATCAGACCGATTCCGCCCCATTGGCGCAGGTCGAGTTTTTCACCCAGCAGGATCACGCCGAGCACCGCGACCAGCACCACGCTGAGTTTGTCCACCGGGGCGACCAGTGAAGCAGGGCCGACCTTGAGTGCACGGAAATAGCAAATCCACGATGCGCCAGTGGCCAGCCCCGACAGCAGCAGGAACAGATAGCTCTTGGTGGAAATCGATCCCAGTGACTGATATTGGCCCGTGGCGTACAAAATCAAGGCCAGGCTGACCAGGACCACGATGGTTCGCAACAGGGTGGCAAAGTCGGAATTGACGTTTTCAATGCCGACTTTCGCGAAAATGGCAGTCATTGCCGCGAATGCCGCCGATAACAGGGCCCAGAATGTCCAGGAAGAAAAGAAGCCTGTGCCCATCTCATCGCACCTTAAATTCAAATGTCGGCCTGCATCCTGTGAGAGCGAGCTTGCTCGCGATGACGGACTGACAGCCAGAGATAATGTCGACTGATCTACCGCTATCGCGAGCAAGCTCGCTCCCACAGAAAAGCTAGATCGCTTCCAGCTTCGCATACCCCAGCATCAGCCACTTGCTGCCTTCGCTGAAGTTCACTTGCACGCGGGCCTGGGCCCCGGCGCCTTCGAAGTTGAGGATCACACCATCGCCAAACACTGAGTGGCGTACGGTCTGACCCAGGCTGAAGCCGGTCTGCGGGATCTCGCTGCCGCTGAACAGGTTGCTGCCACTCATCGACTGGTTGCCACCGAAAGGACGGCTGACGCTGTTGGAAAGGCGCACTTCCTGAATCAGGCCTTTCGGCACTTCGCGTACGAAACGCGAGACTTTGTTATAGGTCTCACTGCCGTACAGGCGTCGGGTTTCAGCATAGGTCATCACCAGGTTCTGCATGGCCCGGGTGATGCCGACATAGGCCAGACGCCGTTCCTCTTCAAGGCGGCCGGGCTCTTCCAGGCTCATCTTGTGCGGGAACAGGCCTTCTTCCATGCCCACCAGGAACACATAAGGGAATTCCAGGCCCTTGGCGCTGTGCAGGGTCATCAACTGAATGCTGTCTTCGTGCTCGTCGGCCTGGGTATCCCCGGCCTCCAGCGACGCATGACCGAGGAACGCCGCCAGTGGCGTCAGGTCCTCGTCTTCCTCGCTGTTTTCGAAGTTGCGCGCGGCGCTGACCAGTTCCTCAAGGTTTTCGACCCGGGCCTGGCCTTTCTCGCCTTTTTCCGCTTCGTGATAGGCAATCAGCCCGGACTGCTCGATGACGGTCTGGGTCATCAGGTGCAGCGGCATCTCCATGCATTTGGCCGCGAGGTTTTCGATCAGCTCGACAAATGCCCCCAGAGCGCTGGCCGCGCGACCGGTCAGGCCCTTGTTGGCCACGAGCTGACGCATGGCTTCCCACATCGACACATCGCTGTGGCGCGCGTGGTCGCGAATCGCTTCGACGGTTTTCTCGCCAATGCCACGGGCCGGGACGTTGATCACCCGTTCCAGTGCCGCATCGTTGCCTCGACCTTCAAGCAAGCGCAGGTAGGCCATGGCGTTCTTGATTTCCGCGCGTTCGAAGAAGCGCTGCCCACCGTAGATGCGGTAAGGGATGCGCTCACGCAGCAAGGCTTCTTCCAAAACGCGCGATTGGGCGTTGGAGCGATACAAAATGGCGATATCGCTACGGGACAAGCCGGTTTTCAGCGCGCTTTCGATGGTTTCGACAACGTAGCGGGCTTCGTCGTGTTCGTTGAATGCAGCGTATAGATTGATGGCTTCGCCTTCGCCGCCGTCAGTCCACAGCTCTTTGCCCAGGCGCCCGGTATTGTTGGCGATCAACGCGTTGGCGGCCTTGAGAATCCCGGCGGTGGAGCGGTAGTTCTGCTCCAGGCGAATGGTTTCGGCGTCCGGGAAGTCTTCGGAGTACTGATAGATGTTCTCGATTTTCGCGCCACGCCAGCCATAAATCGACTGATCGTCATCGCCAACCACCATCAGGCTGTCGCCACCCTTGGCCAGTAGGCGCAACCAGGCGTATTGCACGGCGTTGGTGTCCTGGAACTCATCCACCAGAATGTGCCGGAAGCGCTTCTGATAATGCGCCAGCAGCCCCGGGTGATCGCGCCACAGGTCCAGTGCGCGCAACAGCAGTTCGGAGAAGTCGATGACGCCGGCGCGCAGGCACGCGGCCTCATAGGCTTCATAGATGCTGCGCATGGTTGCCAGGAACAAATCACCGCTGGCTTGAATGTGTTGCGGACGCAGACCTTCGTCTTTCTGCCCGTTGATGAACCATTGGGCCTGACGGGCCGGCCAGCGTTGTTCGTCCAGGCCCAGCTCGCGGATGACCCGCTTGACCAGTCGCTGCTGATCGTCGCTGTCGAGAATCTGGAAGGTCTGGCTCAGCCCGGCTTCCTGCCAGTGCGCCCGCAACAAGCGGTGTGCCAGGCCGTGGAAGGTGCCGACCCACATGCCGGCCGGGTTGATACCCATCAACTGCTCGATGCGATGACGCATCTCGGCAGCGGCCTTGTTGGTAAAGGTCACCGACAGGATGGAGTGAGGCGATGCGTTTTCGACCTGGATCAACCAGGCGATACGGTGCACCAGCACTCGGGTTTTACCGGAACCAGCACCGGCCAGGACCAACTGACGACCCACGGGGGCTGCTACGGCCTGCCGTTGGGCATCGTTGAGGGAGTTCAGCAGAAGGGAGAGATCATCGCGCATCGGGGCATTCTAGGGGGCTGCGTCACACCGGGCAAACCCCGCTTTGTTTTAGCCGATGAAAGAGGCGCACGGGACGACCGGTCAGTCATTGTCTGCAGACGTTGGCCGGCCTTGTCCAGCGGCTTTTACTGCCGAGACGGGTGGTCGTACTTTTGACTGTTTTTTGACCTGTAGCTGTTTGGTCCGGGCATTTGCTTGTGTATGCTCCGTTCACGTTTCGGGCCTGTGCTCGTCATTATAAGAACAAGAATATTGCCTATGATCTTCAGCTCCCACCTGTCGGGCCCCACAGTGGAGCCTCGGGTTATCCGTAAACAATACGCCATGGAAATGGCGGTCGAACGCACGCGTCTGCTGTATCAGGGCTCTTTGCTGCCGACATTGTTCATGTTGATCAATGGTCTGGTCTGCGCCGGGTTGCTCTGGAGCCCGCAGCGGTACTTCCTGGTCAGTGTCTGGATGGTGTGGTTGCTGTCCCTGGTGGCCTTGCGCGTGATTCAGGTCGCCGCCTTCGATTCGGCGATTCCCAACCGTCAGGCGCATCCCGTCTGGCGACGCATGTTTTTGCTGGGCTCCGGTCTCACTGGCTTGACCCTCGCTGGCGCAGGCATCGCGCTGGTCCCCGCCGATAACTTCATCCAGCAGGCCTGGGTTTTCGGTCTGATCGGCGCCGCGGCACTTTCAGCCAGTGTGGCCTATGCGGTCAGCCTGCCGGGGTTCCTGTCGTTCACTTTGCCCTGTTTGTTGCCGGCCATCGCCTATCTGTTCTGGGGCGGCGATGAGCAGGCGCAAGGCTGGGGCTGGTTCGGCCTGATTTTGTTGGGCGCCCTGAGCGTGGTGGCCTGGCAGGTCAACCGCCTGATCGATCGAGAATTATTGCGACGTTTCCAGAACCAAGCGTTGATCGAGCATTTGCAGCAGGCGCAAAACTGCAGCGACCAGCTCAATCAAAAGCTGGCCAGCGAAGTTGAGCAGCGCCGTCGCGCCGAAGACGAACTGCGTGAAATTCAGGCCGGCCTGGAAAGCCGTGTTGCACAACGCAGCCTGGAGCTGGACGCCGCCAACCAGGCGCTGAGCAAGAGTGAGGCGCGACTGGCCCTGGCATTGGAGGCCAGTGAGCTGGGGCTATGGGACTGGAACCTGCAAACCGATGAGGTCCATCACACCCAGATTCAGGAGCTGTTCGGCCTGGAGCCGGAATACGTGACGGCCATGTTGCGTCATCTCAAGCCACGCCTGCATCCCGACGATCTTCCTGCGCTGAGAAAGGCGTTGGTCGAACATTTGAAGGGACGGACCGAGGATTACCAGATTGAATACCGGGTGCGTCATGCCGACGGCCACTGGGTGTGGATCGAAGATCGCGGGCGAGCGGTGGAGCGCGCTGAAAATGGCCGGGTGATCCGCATGGTCGGCACCCGTCGCGACATCAGCGCCGGCAAGGCGCTCGAAGAGCAGCAGCAACTGGCGGCGACGGTGTTCGAGGCGGCCAGCGAGGGCATTGTGATTTTTGATCCGAATTACGCCCTGATCGCCATCAATCAGGCCTTCAGCCGCGTGACTGGCTATGAGATCGAAGACATGCTGGGGCGCAACGTCGTCGAGTTGCCCTGCAGTCGCGATGCGCGCCGACACTACGGAGCGATTCACCAGGCGCTGGAGCAATACGGCAGCTGGCAGGGTGAACTGGTGGAAACCCGCAAGAACGGCGAGATGTACCCGCAATGGCTGCAATTGAACACTGTGCGCGATACTCGGGGAAAGGTAAGCCATATTGTCGGCTTCTTCTCCGATCTTTCGGCGCGGCGAGAATCCGAAGAGCGCATGCGCTATCTGACCCATTACGACGAACTGACGGGTCTGGCCAACCGGGCGATGTTCCGCGAACGGCTCAGCGAAGCGCATCAGCGAGTGCGCCAGGGCGGCTATCGCAGCCTGGCGCTGCTGCATATCAATCTGGATCGTTTCAAACAGCTCAACGATAGTCTTGGCCATGAAGTCGCCGACCAATTGCTGCAGAAAATGGCTCGACGGTTGGTCAACGCGTTGCCCGAGGCGGACACCATTGCGCGTTTGTCGGGCGACGAGTTTGCCGTGTTATTCAATTCCTACGGCAACCTCTCGAGCCTGGCGCGGGTAGCGACGCGCTTGTCGAACAAGTTGCGTTTGCCGGTGACCATCGATGGCCATGAACTGGTGGTCAGCTCATCCATGGGCATCAGCCTGTTGCCGGACAACGCCCGGGAAATTTCCGCGTTGGTCAGCCAGTCGAACATGGCCATGCAACATGCCAAACATCTGGGCGGCAATAATTTCCAGTTCTACACCGACAGCCTGCAAGCCAGCACGCTGGAGCGCTTGCAGCTGGAAAACCAGTTGCGCAAAGCCATTGATGAGAATCAGTTGATGGTGTTCTACCAGCCGAAGCTGTGTCTCGTCACGGGCAAGCTGAACGCTGCCGAGGCATTGGTGCGCTGGGACCATCCGACCATGGGCCGCGTGCCACCGGGAGACTTCATCGGCCTGGCGGAAGAAACCGGGCTGATCGGTCCAATTGGCGAGTTCGTGTTGCGTCAGGCCTGCTGGCAGGCCTGTGAGTGGCAGCGACAGGGGCTTGAGCCGATTCGGGTGTCGGTCAATCTATCGGTGCATCAACTGCGTCAGGGCAAACTGGTCAGCCTGGTTCGGCAGGTGCTGGAGGAAACCGGTCTGGCGCCGCATTACCTGGAGCTGGAGCTCACCGAAAGCCAGTTGCTGGACAGCGTCGAGCACATCATCGCGACTTTCCAGCAGTTACGTGATTTGGGCGTGAAGCTGGCGATCGATGATTTCGGTACCGGCTATTCGTCTTTGAGCTATCTCAAGCGCATCCCGGTGGATTACGTGAAGATTGATCAGGCGTTCATTCGAGGCCTGGTGGAGGGCAGCGAAGACGCGGCGATTACCCGGGCGATCATCGCCATGGCTCACGGCTTGTCGTTGAAGGTAGTGGCGGAAGGGGTCGAGCGTCAGGAGCAACTTGAATTCCTCAAAAAGGAAAGCTGCGATGAGGTGCAAGGGTATCTGATCAGCCGGCCCATCGAGGCGGAGAGCCTGGCGATCCTGTTGCGGGAGCAATTCGCCGGTTGAATGGCAAGATTTCCCGTCGGGCAGGTTTGAATGCCGACGGGAAATCGGGAATTTGATGTTTTCTTAGTGGGTCATCAGAACTTCATCGATATGGTGAATTAACTTGCCGTCGTGGAAGATACTGACGCCAGTGACATAGGATTCGCCAGATACTTTATATTCGACAAGTTTGTCGGTCTCGACCTGTAAAGAAATCTGATTGGAAGTTTCAAGTTTCAAATCCAGGCTGAGGTCATAGGATTTGTCCTGTATCGGACTGAGCTCAAGCTTGGGTGTGATGCCCGTATGGGCAACGGTTACGGTGCCGAAGGTGCGGAAAGATTTGGCGCCAGGCATGCGATCGATTTGTGCGGTCCAGTTCTTGGTTTTAATGTTCATGATATAGAGTTCCTTTAATTAATTATTGTTGCTTCCTGCGGAGTTAATATATCCAGCAAAGTTTGGTTGCGGGTAATAAAATCAAGTTGTGTTTGTAAGGCTATGTATATTGTTTTTATTGTTCTGGCGATTCGGGATGAGCCATCACTTAGCCGGCTGAAGGCCGTAGTGACCGCAAAAAGGGGGGCAAGGGGCTGCTTCAAGCATCAGGCAGGACTGCTACATGAAGCGCAGGCACGTGAAATCGAGGGATCTGGTTACGCATTGAGCAGGCAAAAAGCCGTTTCATGTAGTATAACTACAAGCTTGCTACATCCCCCGGCGCTTGCCCATAACAAAGAGTCCACCCCTTTGAATCTGCTGCAACACATCGCCCAGTCTCGCCACCTGTTACGCAAGTCGGAGCTCAAGGTCGCCGACCACGTGCTGCTTGATCCTGCGGCCGTGATGCACAGTTCCATGGCTGATCTGGCCCATAGCGTGGGCATCAGCGAGCCGACCATCGTGCGCTTTTGCCGCGCCATCGGTTGCTCCGGGTTCCAGGACCTGAAGCTGAAGCTGGCCCAGAGCCTGGCGGCAGGCGCGAGCTTCGGGCAGTTCGCGATCCACGAAGACGATTCGGTCGCTGATTACAGCCTGAAGATTTTCGACACCACGTTGCACACCTTGATGGAGGTTCGCGAGAAGCTCGATCCCCTGGAGTTGCAGCGAGCCGTGACGCTGATGTCACAGGCTCAGCGCGTGGAATTCTATGGTTTCGGCGCATCGGGTGCGGTCGCGGCGGATGCCCAGCACAAGTTCTTCCGTTTGCTGCTCACGGCTGCGGCCTATTCCGACCCTCACATGCAGGCAATGTCGGCGGTGACCCTGAAACCGACCGACGTGGCGATCTGTATTTCCCAGTCTGGACGTTCCAAGGATTTGCTGATCACCGCCAACCTGGTGCGTGAGAGCGGTGCGTCATTGATCACGCTTTGCCCGAGTCAGACGCCGTTGGCCGAACTGTCGACCGTCAACCTGGCGATCGATGTGCATGAAGACACCGAAATCTACACACCGCTTACCTCGCGTATTGCACACCTGGTGGTGATCGACGTCCTGGCGATGGGGGTGGCCATGGCCCGTGGTCCGAGTCTGGTCAATCACCTCAAGAGCGTTAAGCGCAGCCTTCGCGGTTTGCGGTTATCGCCCAAGTCGGTGAAAGCACTGGACGAATGATCCTGGCTGAGACTGCCGGAAGGTCGTTCCGACCTTATCGCGAGCAGGCTCACTCCCACACTGGATTGTGTGCTCCGCATAACCTGTGGGAGCGAGCCTGCTCGCGATGGCAATCTCCCATACGCCGCAATTTTCATCGGTCTGTAATCATCGAGCCGCCAAACCGTCATCCCCCGCGCCTATCTTGAAGCTCCCGTACTCGCCTTGGGAGACTCGAAATGGCCCTGCCTTACGAAGAACGCAACAGCGCTGTCAAAACCCGTCGCCAGCAAGAAGATCAGCGCCGCATGGAATTTCGCCGCGCCATCGAAGATCGCTGTGAACGCCGTCAGCTTCTGGCCGAGATTGGTGATTTTCCTGAAGATCCGGAACTCAACTTTTGGCAGGCTGCATCGACAGCTTCCCGTCGAAACGCTCAACCAGCGCGCTGATCTGTACGCGTTCGCTGCGAATGAACGCAAGGAATGCGTGAGCCACCGGTGACAGCCGTTTAGCCTTGGCCTGCACCAGGCACCAGCTGCGATACAGCGGCAGCTCCTCGACCGGTAACTCGATCAATCCGCCGGTCGCCAGTTCAAGGTTCAGGGCGTGGCGCGTCAACAGCGCAACGCCCAGACCCGCCAATACGCATTCACGCTGGGCTTCGGCTGACGAGACTTCCTGGGTCTGGTTGAAGTGCACGCGCTTCTCTTTGAAATACTCTTCGCAAGCCAGTCGCGTCCCGGAGCCGGACTCGCGCATCAGCAGTGTGTAGGGCTCAAGATCCTGCAATCGCAGCGGCCCCATGTGGCACAGCGGATGATCCGGTGGCGCCACGGCGACGATGGGATTGTTGAGGAACGGCAAGAATTCCAGGCCCATGTCCTGCGGCACCATCGACATGATTACCAGGTCGTCGCGGTTGTCCGACAGGCGTCGAATCACCTGTCCGCGGTTGACCACCGTCAGTTGCAGGTTCACTTCCGGGTGCTGGCGCTTGAAGGCGGCAAACAGGTGCGGAACGAAATACTTGGCGCTGGATTCCACCGCCAGCTTCAATTGGCCCTGCAGCGAGCCCTGCATGTCCGAGAGCTGCATGTCGAGGTTTTCCAGGCGCCCGAAAATGTCCCGGCTGGCCCGTTGAAGGGCCTCGGCCGCTTCCGTCATGTAGAGTTTCTTGCCGACGTAGTCGAACAAAGGCTGGCCAATCAGCTCCTCAAGTTGCCGAATCTGTAGGCTGACGGCCGGTTGTGTGAGCGACATTTCGTCGGCTGCACGGCTGTAGGACCTCAGGTCACAGACTTCATTGAAAATCTGCAATTGACGCAATGTCATACGCATCAATGACTTACGCATTTTTTGCTCGCTCTCTTCGCCGGCAGATGTTTCAACTATAAGTCTTTACTTATGCATGACCCAATAATTATTCATTTTTGTTAATTCCTTGTGAGGGCTAGTGTGGGGCCGCGACCAGATTGAAACATTTGGTCACGCGTCGACCTGGTCTAGCAGGTCGTGGGTACCACCGGCTCATGGGAACCTCCAAGTGATAAAAAAGATCCTGATCGCCAACCGTGGTGAGATTGCCGTACGAATCGTGCGTGCTTGCGCCGAAATGGGCATTCGCTCGGTCGCGATCTATTCCGACGCCGACCGCCATGCCCTGCATGTGAAGCGTGCGGACGAAGCCCACAGCATCGGTGCCGAGCCGCTGGCCGGTTACCTGAACCCGCGCAAGTTGGTGAACCTGGCTGTGGAAACCGGTTGCGATGCGCTGCACCCCGGCTACGGATTCCTTTCGGAAAACGCCGAATTGGCGGACATCTGCGCCGAACGCGGGATCAAATTCATTGGTCCATCGGCTGAAGTCATTCGTCGCATGGGCGACAAGACCGAAGCTCGCCGCAGCATGATCAAGGCTGGCGTGCCGGTGACGCCAGGCACCGAAGGCAACGTGTCGGGCATCGAAGAGGCTCTGACTGAAGGCGATCGCATCGGTTACCCGGTGATGCTCAAGGCCACTTCCGGTGGTGGCGGTCGCGGCATTCGTCGTTGCAACAGCCGCGAAGAACTCGAACAAGCCTTCCCACGCGTCATTTCCGAAGCCACCAAGGCTTTCGGTTCTGCGGAAGTGTTTCTGGAAAAGTGCATCGTCAATCCGAAGCACATCGAAGCGCAGATCCTCGGCGACAGCTTTGGCAACGTAGTGCACCTGTTCGAGCGCGATTGCTCGATCCAGCGTCGCAACCAAAAGCTGATCGAGATCGCCCCGAGCCCCCAGTTGACCCCTGAACAGCGCGCCTACATCGGCGACCTGTCGGTGCGTGCAGCCAAGGCTGTGGGCTACGAGAACGCCGGCACTGTGGAGTTCCTGCTCGCCGAGGGCGAGGTGTACTTCATGGAAATGAACACCCGGGTGCAGGTGGAACACACCATCACCGAAGAAATCACCGGCATCGACATTGTTCGCGAGCAGATCCGCATCGCCTCCGGGCTGCCGCTTTCGGTGAAGCAGGAAGACATCCAGCACCGTGGTTTCGCCCTGCAGTTCCGGATCAACGCCGAAGACCCGAAAAACAACTTCCTGCCGAGCTTCGGCAAGATCACACGTTACTACGCTCCCGGCGGCCCGGGCGTGCGGACCGACACGGCGATCTACACCGGTTACACCATTCCGCCGTACTACGATTCCATGTGCCTGAAACTGGTGGTGTGGGCGTTGACCTGGGAAGAAGCGCTGGACCGTGGCCTGCGTGCCCTCGACGACATGCGTCTGCAAGGGGTCAAGACCACCGCCGCGTACTACCAGGAAATCCTGCGTAACCCGGAATTCCGTAGCGGCCAGTTCAACACCAGCTTCGTTGAAAGCCACCCTGAACTGACCAACTACTCGATCAAGCGCAAACCCGAAGAGCTGGCCCTGGCCATCGCCGCCGCCATCGCCGCCCACGCAGGCCTGTGAGGAATAGAACAATGACTAAGAAGATTCACGTAACCGATACCATCCTGCGCGACGCCCACCAATCGCTGCTCGCCACGCGCATGCGCACCGAAGACATGCTGCCGATCTGCGACAAGCTCGACAAAGTCGGCTACTGGTCGCTGGAGTGCTGGGGCGGCGCGACTTTCGACGCCTGCGTGCGCTTCCTCAAAGAAGACCCGTGGGAACGTCTGCGCCAGCTGCGTGCTGCGCTGCCTAACACCCGTCTGCAAATGCTCCTGCGCGGCCAGAACCTGTTGGGCTACCGCCACTACAGCGACGACGTGGTCAAAGCCTTCGTGGCCAAGGCGGCGGTCAACGGCATCGACGTATTCCGCATCTTCGACGCCATGAACGACGTGCGTAACCTGCGCGTGGCCATCGAAGCGGTGAAAGCCGCCGGCAAACACGCCCAGGGCACCATCGCCTACACCACCAGCCCGGTGCACACCATCGACGCGTTCGTGGCGCAAGCCAAGCAAATGGAAGCCATGGGTTGCGACTCGGTGGCGATCAAGGACATGGCCGGCCTGCTGACGCCGTATGCCACTGGCGAATTGGTCAAGGCATTGAAATCCGAGCAGTCGCTGCCCGTATTCATTCACTCCCACGACACTGCGGGTCTGGCCGCGATGTGCCAACTCAAGGCGATCGAAAACGGCGCCGACCACATCGACACCGCGATCTCCAGCTTCGCCTCTGGCACCAGCCACCCCGGCACTGAGTCGATGGTTGCCGCCCTGAGAGGCACCGAGTTCGACACCGGCCTGAATCTGGAACTGCTGCAAGAGATCGGCCTGTACTTCTACGCCGTGCGCAAGAAATACCACCAGTTCGAAAGCGAATTCACCGCCGTCGACACCCGTGTTCAAGTCAACCAGGTTCCGGGCGGGATGATTTCCAACCTGGCCAACCAGTTGAAAGAGCAGGGCGCTTTGAACCGTATGGGCGAAGTGCTGGCTGAAATCCCGCGCGTTCGCGAAGACCTCGGCTTCCCGCCGCTGGTGACCCCGACCTCGCAGATCGTTGGCACCCAGGCGTTCTTCAACGTGCTCGCCGGTGAGCGTTACAAGACCATCACCAACGAAGTGAAGCTCTATCTGCAAGGCGGTTACGGCAAGGCGCCGGGCACCGTGAACGAGCAACTGCGTCGCCAGGCCATCGGCAGCGAAGAAGTCATCGACGTTCGCCCGGCCGACCTGCTCAAGCCGGAAATGGCCAAGCTGCGTGCCGACATCGGTGCCCTGGCCAAGTCTGAAGAGGATGTACTGACCTTCGCCATGTTCCCGGACATTGGCCGCAAGTTCCTTGAAGAGCGTGCCGCTGGCACCTTGACGCCGGAAGTGTTGTTGCCTATTCCAGAAGCCGGCGGCATGGCCTTGGCGGGCGGCGAAGGCGTACCGACCGAATTCGTCATCGACGTCCATGGCGAAACTTACCGCGTCGACATCACCGGTGTGGGCGTGAAGGCCGAAGGCAAGCGTCACTTCTACCTGTCCATCGATGGCATGCCGGAAGAAGTCGTGTTCGAGCCGCTCAACGAGTTCGTCAGCGGCGGCAGCAGCAAGCGCAAGCAAGCGACTGAGCCGGGCCACGTCAGCACCACCATGCCGGGCAACATCGTCGACGTGTTGGTCAAGGAAGGCGACACCGTCAAGGCTGGCCAGGCTGTGCTGATCACCGAAGCGATGAAGATGGAAACCGAAGTCCAGGCCGCCATCGCCGGCAAGGTCACCGCCATTCACGTGGCCAAGGGTGACCGGGTGAATCCGGGCGAAATCCTGATCGAGATCGAAGGCTGAGTTAACAGCCTCGATACACCGCTTTAAACCTCGGGGGGGCATGTGCTCCCCTTTTTTTTGCGTTGTTGGCCGAGTCGTATTTATGAAGTCACCACACTTCAAGTGAACTCATCGGTTATGCAAATACGCCTTCCCGTAGTGCCGCTCCATTCTTGCCTGAATCAATTCCAATCCAATCGACATCAGCCAGTAAATCACCGCCGCAGTCGTCAGCATCTCAATGTACCGATAGCTCGACCGCCCATAGGATTGCGCCAAAAACATCACTTCCCAAACCCCCATCACCGAGATCAGCGACGAGTCCTTGAGCATGGAGATGAACTGGTTGGTGGTCGGCGGGATGATGGTGCGCATGGCTTGGGGCAGGGTGACGCGCCAGAAAATCACCGTTTCGCGCATGCCCAGGGCCAGTGATGCTTCCCGTTGGCCATGGGGAACGCCGAGGATGCCTGCGCGAAAAATTTCGCTCAGGTAGGCGCCGTAGTTCAGCGACAGGGCGATGATCCCGGCCGCGATGGCGCCCGGTACGACGCCCAGTTGCGGCAGGCCGAGGTAGATCAACAGAATCTGTATCAGCAATGGTGTGCCGCGAAAGAACGAGGCGTAGAAACTGGCGATGCCGAACGCCACGGCGCTTTTCGACAGCCGCCCCAGGGCGGTGATGAAACCCAGCAGCGATGAGGCGACGATAGAGCACAGGCACAGAAACAACGTCAGCGCCGCACCTTGCAGGAAGCCGTTGGGCGCCAGGTGCAGGCCGACGAGGTTGGGCAGTTTGTCGAGGATGATTGAGAACTTCAGGTCGAAGCTCAGGAAGAAGCTGGTGAACAACCCGAGCATGGCCGCCCAGGTCAGGTACAGCCGCGTGCGGAAGCTGAAGATCCGTTGCAGTCGTGACTCAGCCACCGGTTGCGGTGGCTGGGGAGGTTGCTGGAAAGAAGTCATTTACTGATATCGGCGCCGATCCATTTTTGCGAGAGCTTGCTCAATGTGCCGTCCTGTTTCAACTGGGCGAAGACTTCACGTACTTTGCTGTCCCACTGGGCGTCACCCTTTTCAATGGCGACCGAGTTCGGCTCCGAGTACAGCGGGTCGCCGGCCAGTTTGAAGCGCTTGTCTTCGTTCAGGCGCGGTTGGGCGGTCACCAGGTTAGTGAGAATCGCGTCCAGTCGAACCCCGGCCCCCAGGCCCAGGTCCTGGAAGGCGACGTTGTCGGTGTCATACGGGGCGATCTGCACGTCTTCGAACGGGTACTGCAATTGCGTGTCTTCGGCGCCTTCGATCACCAGGTTTTTGTTCAGGTAGCTTTCGTAGCTGGAGGCGCTGGTGAGGCCAACTTTCTTGCCGCTCAGGTCCTTGGCATTGTGAATGCGTTCATCCTTGGCGTTCACCACGATCACCGCCGGCGAGGCGTAGTACTCGACCGGGAAGTCGAAGACCTCGGCGCGGGCTTTGCTCGGGGTCATGGAGCAGATGCAGATGTCGTAACGACCACTCCAGCGGCCAGCGGCAATCACATCCCAGGACGGGGTTTCGAGGCGCAGTTTCACACCCAGCTTCTCGGCCACGGCTTTAGCCACGTCGACGTCGAAACCGTCGAGCTGGTTCTGGTCGTTGAGGAACGAGAACGGTGGATAACTTTCCATCAACACGCCCACCAGTTCTTTCTTTTGTTCGATGCGATCCAGCGTGGCGCCGCCAAAGGCTTGGGTGGAGGCAGCCAGAATCGTCAGGCCCAGGGCCAGTAGCGGTTGGAATTTCACAGTCGATCCCTGATAAAAAATGATTGTTATTAACCGATTGGTGCGTATTAAATAGTTATAACAACGACTCTGGTAGTGAGTTATTTTCATAAGCTTATGAGTGAATAGCATATGGGCGCAGCAAGCACAGTGATTCTGGATGGTGGCATGGGCCGCGAGTTGCAGCGCCGAGGGGCTCCATTCAGGCAGCCCGAATGGTCGGCGTTGGCCTTGAGCGAAGCACCGCAAGCGGTAGAGGCGGTGCACGCGGCTTATATCGAAAGCGGCGCGAATGTGATCACCAGCAACAGCTACGCGGTGGTGCCGTTCCATATCGGTGAAGAGCGTTTCGCCGCTGAAGGTCAGGCTCTCGCGGCGTTGGCCGGTGAGCTGGCGCGGCGAGCAGTCGATGCGGCGGGCAAACCGGTGCGCGTGGCAGGTTCATTGCCTCCGCTGTTTGGTTCTTATCGTCCGGACCTGTTCGACGCCAAACGTGTCACTGAATTGCTGACGCCACTGGTGAAGGGGCTCGCGCCGCATGTTGACCTATGGCTGGCGGAAACCCAGAGCTCGATCGTTGAGGCGCGAGCGATACACGCCGGTCTGCCGAAGGACGGCAAGCCGTTCTGGCTGTCGTTTACCTTGAAGGATGAAGACGTCGACGAAGTGCCGCGTTTGCGTTCTGGCGAGCCAGTGGCCGAGGCGGCGGCAGTGGCGGTTGAGCTGGGCGTCGAGACGTTGCTGTTCAACTGCAGCCAGCCGGAAGTGATCGGCGCGGCGATTGATGCGGCGCGGGAAGCGTTTGAACGGTTGGGTGTGAACATTCAAATCGGCGCGTACGCCAATGCCTTCCCGCCGCAGCCGAAAGAGGCGACGGCTAACGATGGGCTGGACCCGTTGCGCGACGATCTCGATCCGCCAGGTTACCTGCAATGGGCGGCGGATTGGCGCAAGCGTGGGGCGAGCCATTTGGGCGGGTGCTGCGGGATCGGGCCGGAGCATATTGCTGTGCTTGCCCAGAAACTGGCGTGAAGCCATTCGCGGGCGGGCTCGTTCCCACAAGGTTTGGACTGGCCACGATAACGTGACCATCGCAAGACACTGCAGGAGCGAGGCTTGCCCGCGAAGGCGCCCGTCCAGGCGCTGAAGATCTACCCGCGGCACTCTGCCAGGGTTTTCACCTGCCCCGATTCTGTCTGGTTCTCATCGCTCAACCAGCGCTCGAACCCGGCTCCAATCGCCGGCCATTCCGAATCGAGGATCGAGTACCACGCGGTATCGCGGTTCTGTCCCTTGACCACCATGTGCTGGCGGAACACGCCTTCAAAACTGAAACCCAGGCGCTCGGCCGCGTATTTGGAGCGGGCGTTGGCGTTGTTGCATTTCCATTCCAGGCGCCGGTAACCCAGGGCGAATGATTCCTTGGCCAACAGGTAAACCGCCTCGGTGCTCTTTGGCGAGCGTTGCATCGGCGCGCCGAAGGTCACGTGGCCGATTTCGATGCGACCCTGGGCCGGCACGATCGACATCAGGCTGAGAATGCCTTGAACCTCGCCTGTGGCTTTATCGATCACGCTGAAGAAGTACGGGTCGCTATTGGCCGCATGGTTGTTCAGCCAGTCGTTGAACGCGCTGCGCTCCGGGAAGGGACCGTAAGGCAAGTAGTCCCAGAGTTTGGGGTCGGCGCCCGGGCCTTGCAGGGCTTCGAACAGACCGTCGCCGTGGCGCGCCGGATCGAGTTTTTCCAGGCGGATGAAACGCCCTTCGATGAGTTGGACCGAGGGTGCCGGGACGCCTTTCCAGTCCGCGAGTGAAATCGACATGCTGTTCTCCTTGAACCTTAAATGGCTTTGCGAAACTGGATGAAACCGGGACGTTCGGCGATGCGCTCGTAGAGCTGGATCGCGGTGGCGTTGGTTTCGTGGGTCAGCCAATGCACCTTGCAGCAACCGTCGGCCTTGGCTGTGGTGTAGACGAATTCGATCAACTGGCGGCCCACGCCCGTGCCGCGGGTTTCTGGCACTACCAGCAAATCTTGCAGGTAGCAGGAATTTTCGATGCTCCAGTTTGAACGATGGTAGATGAAATGCACCATGCCCACGGCTTTACCGTCAGCCCAGGCCAGCGCGGCGTGGGTCGGTTCGTTTGTGGCGAGGATGCGCTGCCAGGTGCTTTGGGTGACAGCATCCGGCAATTCGGTGTTGTAGAAGCGCAGGTAGGCTTGCCATAGAGGCAACCACGCGGCGTGGTCGTCGGCGGTGACTGGGCGAATGTCGATTTGACTCATGGCGAATTCCTTAGCGCATCAATTGGGCGAGGGTTTGGTCGTTGACTTCGGGGCTGGCGGCCAGGCCTTCACGTACACCGGCGATGTCGGCGGCGCTGCGGTTCTGGCTGAGCTTGCGCTTGCCTTCCAGACGGTCGATGGGAATGGCGAAACCGACGATGGCCTTGAGCATGCCGTCGATGTAATCGGCGGGGGCATCGGCCACTGACCACGGTTGAGAGCGGCCAGCTTCATGACGGTCGGTGAGGGTGCTGACGATGTCCAGCAGCCGCCCGCCATCGCTGAAGGTTTCGGCTCGGCCATAAGCGTGTACCGCGACGTAGTTCCAGGTTGGCACGACTTTGCCGTGTTCGGCCTTGCTCGGGTAGAAGCCGGGGCTGACGTAGGCGTCGGCACCGGCAAAAATCAGCAGGGCTTCGGCACCGTCGCGCAGGTCTTTCCACTGCGGGTTGGCTTTGGCCAGATGCCCGTACAACGTGCCGTTCGAGCCTTGTTCGCAATGCAGCAGCACCGGCACGTGACTGGCTTGCAGGCCGCTCTCGCCCTGGGTCACCAATATGGCGAGGCGGGTGGCGAGGATCAGTTCATGCAGTTGGGACAACTCGTCGATGGCAAAAGCGCGCGGCGTGTACATGGGGATATTTTCCTTGGCGAATGCCTGCATCCTAGGCAGGCTATTGGTCTGTTGTAAGAGCCATTAACGACCAATTTCATAGGTCCATTGCCATGACGGACGCGCCGCTTTCCTTGTCGTTCAACCCCGCCGGTATCGAACTCGACCGTCGCCAGGGGCTGAGCCGCCAGCTCTATCAGGCTTTGCGCCTTCGCGTCCTCGATGGACGATTGGCCAGCGGTACGCGACTGCCGGCCAGTCGTGATCTGGCCGCGGCGTTGGCGATTTCCCGTAACAGCGTGGTGCGTGCCTACGATCAGCTCTATGCCGAAGGATTTATCGAAGGGCGGGTCGGTGACGGGACCTATGTGGCTCAGTTGCCCCAAACCGCAATACCGGCAAAAAAACTATCCACAAAAATATCCACAGGGTTGTCAACAGGCTTACCCACAGCCTTATCCACAAATTGGCTGGATTTACCTGTGGTTTCATCCAGCAAAGTTATCCACAGCGATGCGTTGGAGCGCGTTGAAAAGAACCATCTGGCGATGCCGCCGAGTGGTCCGCCGCGAGCATTTCGGGTCGGCGTTCCGGCGTTCGATCTGTTTCCCTTTGAGGTCTGGGCCAAGCTGAATGCGGCTTTCTGGCGTAAACCCGATCTGCAGCAGTTGTGTTACGGCGACCCGGCAGGCGATGCCCGATTACGCGGGTTGATTGCAGCTTACTTGCGCAGTTCGCGAGGCATGCAGTGCACGGCTGAGCAAATTGTGATCACCAGTGGTGCGCAGCAGGGGATCAGCCTTTGTGCACAGTTGCTGGTGGAGCCGGGCGACGGGGTGGCGATTGAGAATCCGGGGTATCGCGCGGCGGGTCATGCATTCGCCGTGGCGGGTGCGCGGTTGCACGGGGTCGCCGTGGACAGCGAGGGCATCGACTGCCGTGAGCTGGCCAGGCTCAATGATTGCCGGCTGACCTACGTCACGCCCTCGCATCAGTACCCGACCGGGGTGGTCATGAGCCTGGCGCGTCGTCTGGAGTTGTTGGCCTGGGCCGAGCGCACGCAGGGCTGGATCATCGAGGATGATTACGATGGCGAGTACCGCTACAGCGGCGCACCGCTGGCCCCCCTGGCGGCATTGGACCGGCAAGGCCGGGTGCTTTACGTCGGCACGTTCGGCAAGGTGGCGTTTCCCGCGTTGCGCCTGGGTTACCTGGTGTTGCCTGCGGGTCTGGTGCAAGCCTTTGCCCAGCGTCGTGCGGTGGATGTTCGTCATTCGGAAGTCAGCACTCAGACGGTGATGGCCGAGTTCATGGCGTCCGGACACTTCCAGCGGCATATCCGCCGGATGCGCCGTGCGGCGTTGAGTCGGCGTAATGCGCTGCTGGGCGGTTGGCCGCTGGACATGCCCGGCGTCGGCCCGTTACCCACAGTCGCCGCCGGGCTGCACATGACTGTGCCGGTCGATAGCGTGGCGCGCGAGCGAGAGCTGATCGAATTGGCCAAAGGCGTCGATGTCGAGATCAACGGCTTGAGCAGCTATTGGCTACCGGACTCGACCACCCCGATCGATCAACGCGCCGGGCTGGTGCTGGGCTTTGCCGCGGTGCCCGAGAAATCGATCGAGGCGGCACTGGAGCGATTACGCACGGTGTGGCGCGCTCGCTGAGCTGGGTGTTCAGTCATCGCCAGTTTCCTTTTTGACGTTCGAGGCTTTTGAAAAGAACAGTGAAGTGGCCAGTGGCGGGCTGATTTCGCTGCGATAGATCGCGATCACCTGACGGCTGGAGGCCGAATGCAGATCGATTGCCCCGGCCATCAGCCGTTGATCTCGTAATTTCAGGTGGGCGGCCGTAAACGCCTCGGCGGGCGTGTCGGGGCCGGCGTAATGGAAGTGGGCATACCACAATGTTCGCCCGGTACGACGCTCGCGGATCTCGTACTCCTGCAGGTAATCCTTGCGCGGGCCTTTGAGCCGACGACGACCACCGCTGGACGCGATGTCGATTTCATTTTTACTTAACAGCCATTCGACACGTGCGGCCGTGGGCGGCTGCTGTTTGATCATCTCGACCCGAATCCGCTGGCCCTCGGCGTACAGTCGATCGCGTGCTGCGCTCAATTGCGTAGCCAACGTTGTCGCGTTGGTTGTTGTATTTGAACCGGTCAGGGTTTGTTCCAGTGTCTTGGCGCTTTTGTCGAGTTGCTCGGCTTTCTGCTGGAACAACTCGTCGATTTCCACCGGGATACGGCCAGGCTTTTTTGCACTCGCCTCGGTTTGCCTAATGAAGCTTTCCACGCCATCGAGCAGCGTCTGGCCTTGGGTGATTTGCGTGTCGAGGTCAGGGACTTGCACCGTCGGGCGGTGACGTCTGGGCTTTACTCGCTCGACCCAGACACCCGGCGTCTTTTCGTGAAAGGTGGCGATCACTTGGCCGGTCATGGGTGCTTTGACGTCGAGCAGTATCGGTTGACCCGGTGCCGAGGGACGTACTTCGCCCACCACCGTGCCCTTGAAGCGCGTCTTGATCACCCGTTTTCGCGAGGCAGGTTCGGGCTTTGAGGGGCCGGGCCTGGGTTCCAGTAGCCGTTGCTCTCGCAGCCATTGCGCCAGACAGGCCTCAGTCTCGCGTTGAAAATCACTGATCCGAGTGCGCACGTGCGCGAACGGTTGCTCAAGCACGGCCTCCTTATGGCTGAGGACGAAGTCTTCGAATGACTGGTCGATGGCTGAAAACTGCTCGAGCATCCCGTTGAGGCCTTCGATGCGTTCTCCCGAAAGCCAGCTGCCTCCTTCCAGCATAAGTTCCTGCGATGTCTGGATAACCAGGTTGGAGGTGTCGAGCAGGCGTGTGAATTCGCTGCGGGCCTGCTTCAACGCAACGCTGTTTCCCTCCTTCAGGCAAACGTCGCGGGCCAGCGAAACCTGAAGCGCCTTGAGATCGTTAAGGCTGAAAGTCGGCAATTTTGCCCGGTAGGTGCTGGCCACTTCGGCCGCACTTCTACCGAGTCGGCTCAACTCCTGGAGACAGGACTGGGCAAACTCGATTTTGCCAATCATGCCCTCGGTCAGGTCGATCATTTTCCGGTAGGTGGCGCGGTCGCCGGTGCCCGCTGCCGTTTCTTCTGCTTCCAGCAGCGCCAGGGTTTCCGTCAGCGTTTGAGCGAAGGTTGCATTGCGCTGGTCGAGCCAGGTCTGGTTGAAGAACAATTGGGTGCCGAGCATCTCGACCATGGCGGTGCGGTAGTTGGGCACCGTATCGAGCAGGTTCAGGGATTTCAGCTGTTCGATAGGGGCTGCGTATTCTTGGGTGCGGCGCTCGAGCTTCTCGAGGAATTGCGTTTGTGCAGTCAGCAGAGCCTCGTCGCCGACCGAATTTTTCATGGCTTTGTGGGCGTCAGTCAGCTCTGTCCGTGCCCGTTCGCGTTCTTTGTCAAACTCAGCCAATTGCTTTTTGAGTTCGGCGATGCGCTCGCGGTTTTTCTGTTTCAGTGCCTTGCGCCGGCTCGACAGACCGCCGCCCCGCAGGCGCAGGCGCGTATCGACGAACCACTCGCCCCGTTGGTTGCTGATCAGCGCAGGGCCGCTTCGCACGGGCTGCTGACGAGAGTCGATGATCGACACTTCGCCCGTGTCCTCGACGGAGACTTCGAACCAGCGTTTATCCACGGGCGCGTAACAGGTGTTTCCCTTTCGGTAGAGGTGACGAAATATGCCATTGCCACTGTCGGGCGCTGTGAGTGATTCGGGTGGCGTGATAGCGAAGCGATCCAGGGTTTTGACCAGGTCCAGGGCTGTATCGGTCATTACGGACTGGCGATGTTGCACAGGCGGGTGCTCGCCGAGGATGTCGGGCAATTGCACGACGGTCACAGGTTTCAGGACCGGTTTTTCCGGGGGCTCGATCGCTGCTGCCATCGGCTTTTCCTGGAGCCTGCGCACGGGGGGATTACGCGTACTGGCCTGATGGGCAAGCACCATGGCCAGGGTCAGCAACAGATCGGTCATGGCTGATTTCTGTTGCTGTTGGTCGCCGCCGTCGGCCGCGTCGAGGGTTTGCTGCAAGTCATCCAGTACTTGCCAGATCCACGCGGCCGTCCCGACGGTTCGACCGAGAAAGGGCAGTGCGGCATTGAGCAGCGTCCAGGCCACGCGCTTGAACGTCGCCCAGCGATATTGCGCATTGGACAGCGATTGCCGTTGAGCCAATTCAACCAGTGCATTGACGTTGGCCTTGTACAGGGTGGCCAGGTAATCGCCGCTGAGGACCTGCTGACTAAGGGACATTGGGCCGCTCATTTGCAGGGAGGTCAGCGGGTCGGCCAGCAATTGCGAAATGCTCCAAACCGAAGGTCGGTCGCCCGTGAACGCATAGTTGGCATAGTTGGCGCGGGTGTCGTCTGGCAGCCAGGCAAGGACGGATTGGCGCAACATCGGTGAGTGTTTGATGGCGTAGACCAGGTTGGCCAGCGTCGGGTACTGGCTCAACGGTTGCTCGAGCATTGGCCGGTAAAGCAGGCACGGCCCCTTGTCCATCTGCCGGGGCCCGATCACGAACATGTTGGTCACTTCATCGCTGGCACCACCGATGCGCCAGCCTGGCGTGAAGGCCAATGGGCGAATCACGATCTCCTGGCCATCCACCCAGCGATTGGCGTCGAGCACCTGGACCACGGCAGCGACATAGCGATAACCGGTTTCATCGATGCCGTTCTGCCTGCGAATCTTCAGCTGCAAGGCCAGCAGCGGCAACTCGACGCGCAAATGACTGGTGAACAGGTTCTGCCGTCGCAGGCTGTCGACGGGATCGACGAGCAGCTTGCTTTTGATCAGCGCCGGGTAGCTCTGGCCGATGTCGATGCGAGTGATCAGCGCCTCCAGGTAGCTCACCGTCATCCATTGCGGCAGCGCGGCGGCGCTGGAACTGCGCACGGATTTGTTGCCTTGCGGCAGGGCAATCAGGTTTTGCAGCGCCAGGTCGACCAGGCTCAGGGTCGTGCGCTCGGGCTCCACCATCGGCACAAAGCTGCCCCAGACCACCACGCTGTCGACCACGATCTCGATGTCCGCCAGGTTCAGTCCTGCCGCATCGGCATGATCTTTGAGCATGCCCTCGCGCAGTTGATCCAGTGCAAACTCGCGGATCGGCTTGACCCCGTCCTGGAAGGACTTCCCGGCGTTCTGATTGCGCACCGTCACCAGATCCATCAGATGCCGACTGTAAGCAGTGAGATCGCCGGATGATGCGTCGGCCATCCAGTCTGGCAGCGATTGCTCGACCCGATTGAATCGCGAGGATGACTGCTTGTCCTTCGGGTCGAACTCGCTGGTCGTATGGCTGACGTGGGGCGCCAGGTCCGGATTGCTCGCGACGGGTTCGTTGGCCAGTGCACCGATTGCGTTGGCTTGCAGGGCGATGAGGTTGCACGCCAGGCGGTCGAAATAATTGCCCTGGGGTTCGATCAGGCGCCAATGCAGGACGTTGCCCGGTACTTGCCCATCGCTATCCTCCAGCAACCACGCACCCAGTTCATGCAGGGAGTCAAACGTCTGGAAGCCACGGGTGATGGTGTGAGTGATTATCAGGGTTCGGGTCCCCAGCGTTCCGATCAGCACGGCCATGTCGAGGATGTTGAGGTGAGTCGAGTCGGCACCGCTCGTGGCGTCCAGGTCGATCAGGCAGGCGCGTGACTGATAGGGGTCATGGGAACAGCGTGCGTTTTTATCGGGGTAGGCGAACAGTTTGCCGGCCATGGCGTGTTGGTCAGTGTCCCAGTCCGGGTTGGCCTCGATGTTCCACAGATCGTGCAAGGATTTGGACAGTTCCTGCCAGCGTGGAGTCGACGGGCGAGTGAACTGATTCCAGTAATCGACCTGCTGTTCTTGAAACGCCAGGAACAGCAGCGGCGCCAACTCATTGAGCAGGCGCCCGATGGCGTCGATGCTGACCGGCAGTTGTGCCGGTGTCTGTTTCAAGGGGTGCAGCGTGAGGTAATGCTCGCCATCGAGGTAGACCACTGGCGTGCCTGCTACGCCATGGCGCACCAGTGCATCGGTCAGCGATTCGAAGTGCCGTGGCCCGGGTTCGACGCGCTGTTCGTGGAGAGCCCAGGTGGGCGTGACCACCATGGCCAGGCGAGGATCGATTTGCAGATTCGGGTACAGCGCTTTCAGGGCCGGTTGCAGCGCATGGGTGGCGACTTCCCTGATCGAGGGGCCGGTGATCAATTGGGTGAGCAGGGCATCCTGGTCGGCGGAAAGGCCGGGTAATACGGGAGAGTTGGTAGCGTCGGGCATGGTCACATCCTTTGTGGGAGCCGCAGGCATCGCGAGACGTTCGGAGCGCGATCCGGTGCAAGGTAGTGACGGGCAGGTGAATGAAGGCGGTATATAAATATCGCGGGCAAAAAAAGACCTGCGCACGCGCAGGTCCGGGTAAGCGGTTGAAGCGATACGTCTCAGGTGCCTGACTTGATTTTGGTCCAGGCCCGGGTCCGCGCACGTTCGGCATCACGCGGCAACGGTTGCAGGGTGTAGAGCGTGCCCATCGCCGTTTCGGTCGGGTACAGGTTCGGGTTATTGCGGATCGACGGGTCGACCATCTCCGTGGCGTCCTTGTTCGGGTTCGGGTAACCGACGAAGTCGCTGACCGGCGCAATCACCTGGGGCTGCAGCAGGTAGTTGATGAAGGTGTAGGCGTCATCCGGGTTCTTCGCGCCTTTCGGAATGGCGAGCATGTCGAACCAGATCGGCGCGCCTTCTTTGGGCAGGCGCATGTCGACGACGACACCGTTCTTGGCTTCCTTGGCACGGTTGGCGGCCTGGGAAAAACTGCCGGAATAACCGACGGCGACGCAGATGTCACCGTTGGCGATATCGGCCATGTACTTCGATGAGTGGAAGTAGGTGATGTACGGGCGGATCTTCATCAACAGCGCTTCGGCCTTGTCGTAGTCCGCAGGCTTTTTGCTGTTGGGGTCCAGGCCGAGGTGTTGCAGGGCCAGCGGCAGGATCTCCGAGGGCGAGTCGAGCAGGGCGACGCCGCACTGCTTGAGCTTGCTGATGTTCTCTTCCTTGAAGATCAGGTCCCAGCTGTCCACCGGTGCGTTATCGCCGAGGGCGGCCTTGACCTTGGCCGGGTTGAAACCGATCAGGATGGTGCCGTACATGTAGGGCACCGCGAATTTGTTGCCCGGGTCGTTGGCTTCGATCAGCTTCATCAGCTTGGGATCGAGATGGTTCCAGTTTGGCAGCTTGCTGCGGTCCAGCGGCTGGAACACGCCAGCCTCGATCTGCTTGGCGAGGAACACGTTGGACGGCACCACCACGTCGTAACCGGAGTTACCGGTCAGCAGCTTGGCTTCGAGGGCTTCGTTGGTGTCGAAAATATCGTAGACCAGTTTGGTCTGGGTGTTCTGCGCCTTGAAATCTTCCAGGGCTTTGGGGGTGATGTAGTCGAACCAGTTGTAGACGCGCAACGTTCGTTCTTCGGCGTGCACGGCACCGCTGAGCACCATGGCACCCAGGGCTGGCACGATAAAACGCTTGAGCCTTTTCATTGTTTTAATTCCTCACTGAGCGCTTTCAAAACCTTCAAGGACGTTCACCGCGTTGATGCCGATTTCCTCGACCGCGTAACCGCCTTCCATCACGAACAGCGTTGGTTTGCCGAGGCCCGCGATGCGTTTGCCCATGGCCAGGTAGTCCGGGCTATCGAGCTTGAATTGCGAAATCGGATCGTCCTTGAAGGTGTCGACGCCCAGGGACACGACAATGATGTCCGCGCCGTAGCTTTCGATCTCTTTGCAGGCCTGTTCCAGCGCGGCACTCCAGGTGTCCCAGCCGCTGCCGGCGGGCAACGGGTAGTTGAAGTTGAACCCTTCACCGGCGCCTTCACCCAACTCATCTTCATAGCCGAGGAAAAACGGGAACTCGGCTTCCGGATGGCCATGGATCGAGGTGAACAGCACGTCGCTGCGCTCGTAGAAAATCGATTGGGTGCCGTTGCCGTGGTGGTAGTCCACGTCGAGGATTGCGACCTTTTTGTGACCCTGGTCGAGGAAGGCCTGGGCGGCGATGGCTGCGTTGTTGAGGTAGCAATAACCGCCCATCAAGTCGCCAGCGGCGTGGTGTCCCGGTGGACGGCACAAGGCAAAGGCACTGCGTGCGCCAGCCTGGATTTGCGCCTGGGCGGTCAATGCCACTTGCGCTGCACTGTACGCTGCCTGCCAGGTTCCGGCAGTGATCGGCGCACCGCCGTCGAAGCTGTAGTAACCGAGCTGGCCGTGCAGGCTGGTCGGTTTGATTTGGCGCAGGGTGCGGGCCGGCCAGGTGTAGGGCAGCAGGTCGCCGTCGGTGTTGAATTCGGTCCAGCGCGCCCAGGCGCCTTTGAAGAAATCGAGGTAGTCGCGGCTGTGTATGCGCTCTATGGGGCCGAGGCCGAAATCCTTGGGCGCTGCTACCGGGCCGAGGCTCTGGTTTTGCACGCGGGCCAACACGTGGTCGGCGCGCGAAGGCATTTCGAAGCAGGGCTTGAGTTGCCCATCTATCAATTCACAACGGCCGTGGTGCAGATGGTGATCGTTCGAGTAAATCGTCAGCATTTCTTGTTCTCCGCAGGCTGATTCGGTTGAACACAGTCTTGCGGCATGGACGATTTTGGAAAACGGCAGGAAAGGCCAAAAGGGGATCGATATGGCCAAAAAAACTGACCGAAATTCGCCCCTTTTTAATGCGCCAGGCCCTGGCGTGGCGCATGGAATGCAGACGCTGTGGAAGCGGGCTTGCCCCCACCCACAGGGTTATCCATGTGGGCGGAACTGGCTCGGCGCTACACCACTCCAGCGCACGAAGGCATGGCGAAAGCTCGCGGTCTCGCTGAAACCCAGGGCCTCGGCAATCTGATAGATCGGCAACTGATCCTCGCACAGCATTTGCTTGGCCTGCTCGAAGCGCAATTCATCGAGCAATTCCTGATAGCTGCAGCCCAGGTCCTTGAGATGCCGACGCAGGGTTCTCGCCGAACAGTTCATCTGCTCCGCCAGGCCCTCCAGCCCAGGCGCCGCATTCAGTTGCGCGCTCAGCAACTGGCGGATTCGCCCCAGCCACGCCTGGCGTCCGGTGAACTCGGTATTCTGCTTGCGGCAGCGTTCGGCCATGGCTTGATGGGTAATCACGTCGGCCAAGGGCAAGGGTTGATCGAGCCAGTGCTTGTCGAAGGCGAAGGCGTTGTCCCGTGCCCCGAAATGCAGCGGGCAGTTGAAGTGTTCGGCATAGGTCGCTTCGTAGTCGGGTGCGGCATGTTCGAAGCGAGCGGCGAGCAGTGGCAGCGGATGACCGAGCAGGTCGTCGCAGATGACCTTCAGCGAAACCAGGCAGAACTCGGCGTTGAACACCGCCATCGCCGGGCTCTCCCGATAGTCGGCCGCGACGAACCAGACACGCTCGCCATCTTCCTCCAGGCTCAGTTCGAAAAGTGTTCCCAGCAGCGCCGGATAACGCATCGCCAGACGCAAAGCGTCACCGAAGGTGGCACTGGTGAGCAGTGCATAACCGAGAATGCCGTAGCAGGACACGTGCATCCGCCGACCCAATTCCAGGCCGATGTCATGCTTGAGTGCGACAGCGTTGGCGCAGACTTGCATCTCTTGATTGGTGGTGATGCGCGTGTCGGCGCGGTTCAGATCCGCCGCACTGATGCCGCTGCCGGCCAATAGCGCCTCACTGGACAAGCCTTCGGCCTTGAAGGTGTTGAGGATCAGCGAGACGGCATTGAGGGTCGTGAGGTGGGAGTGGAGCATGGCGACTTCCAGTCTTTGAATGCTGGAAAACGAGCAAGTTGTGTGCCGTCACCTGTAGGCGCGAGGCTTTCGCAGGCAAGCCTCGCGCCTACAGGGTTGTGGTGAGTCAGCTCAGCTCGCCGCACAGGTCGAGTTCGACCAGTCGTCGCACTTCAGCGACTTCCAGCCCCGCCCCCAACAACCCGTGCAATTTGCCGAATGCCGCTTCACGGGTCATGCCGCCGCCGGACAACACGCCAACACCGCGCAAGCGACTGCCGGCCTCGTATACATCCAGCTCGACGCCACCTTCATGGCACTGCGTGACCGCCACCACCACCACGCCTTTGTCCCGCGCCCGCCCGAGGCTGGCGAGGAACCCGGGGTTGTCGCTCGGTCCGGTGCCGCTGCCGTAGCACTCCAGCACCAGGCCTTGAATGCCGCTGGCGAGCAAGCCGTCCAGTACCTCGGCGCCGATGCCGGGGAACAGTGGCAGTACCGCGACGTTCGCCAGTTGCCTGGGTTGGTTGTAGTTCAACTGCGGCGCAATCGAAGGTGCTTTCACGCCGCCGCCCTGACGTTCCAGACGCTTGAAGGGATGCCGACCGAAACTGCGTACTTTCGCGCAGCGGGTCGGTGCCAACAGCTCACCATGGAAGTACAGGTGCACACCCGGTGCCAGGCCTTGGCCCAAGGCAACCAGCGCGCCGCTGAGGTTTTCCCAGGCATCGCTGTCAGTGACGCCGGCCGGCAGCATGGAGCCGGTGAAGCACACGCGGGCCTGCAGGCCGAGCAACTGGAAGCTCATTGCCGCAGCGCTGTAGGCCAGGGTGTCGGTGCCGTGAAGGATCAGCACGCTGTCGCAGCCTTGCACGTCAACGGCGTCGACCACGGCTTCACGCAGTTGCTGCCAGTAGGCCGGGGTCATGTTGGCGCTGTCGATCAGGGGCGACATCTCGCGAAAGCGCCATTGCGGCACCACCAGTTCCGGTTGGCTGTGCAGGTACTCGCGCATGCGCGCTTCGAAACCGGAGGCCGGGGCCAGACCATGGGCGCTGGCTTGCATGCCAATGGTGCCACCGGTGTAGAGCACCATGACGTGCTGGGCGGCAGGGTAGGAATTGGGGATCATCTGGAGGTCTCCACAAGAGATGACATGTGGGAGCGAGCCTGCTCGCGATAGCGGTTGATCATTCAACATTGATGTTGGCGGAATAACAGTTATCGCGAGCAGGCTCGCTCCCACAGGTAATGCACTTTAACTGACGGGCGCATGGGATGCGCCCGTCATTTCCCGGTCAGCGTTGCGCTGCAGGTACGCCATGCGGTTCGGCTTGGGCATTGGTGGCGGCTGGCGGATTGGCCGGCCACGCCTGGCGATCCAGATCCAGGTCCGGGAACCTGGCGGAATCGAACACCGGCGTCTTGATCCCGGCGGCGCGCTGGTCGTCGTAGTCGCGCAGGATGCGCATGCCGACCTTGAACAGCAGGAACAGCGCGATCAAGTTCACGAACGCCAGCATGGTCATGGTGATGTCGGCGAAGGCGAACACGGTGCCGAGGTTCTCGATGGCGCCCCAGAAAATCAGCACCAATACCAGCGCACGGTAGCCCATCAGCGCCTTGCGGTTTTCGCCGATCAGGAAGCGCAGGTTGCTCTCGCCCAGGTAGTAGTTGTAGAGGATCGAGGTGAACACGAACAACGCCAGCGCCACGGAAATGAACATCCGGCCCCAGTCACCAACCACGGCGGCCAGGGAGTTCTGGGTCAGGGCGATGCCGTCACCTTCGAAGCCCGGGGTGTAGAAGCCCGAGAGCAGGATCAGCAGCGCGGTGCAGGTGCAGATCACGAACGTGTCGAGGAATACGCTGAAGGCTTGCACCACGCCTTGTGCCACCGGGTGCTCGACCGACGCGACAGCGGCCACATTGGGCGCACTGCCCAGGCCCGCTTCGTTGGCGAACACGCCACGCTTCACGCCCATGACAATGGCGCTGCCGATCAGACCGCCGAAGGCCTGGTCCAGACCGAAGGCACTTTTGACGATGGTCACCAGCATGGCGGGAACGTGATCGAATTGCAGCACGATCACGTAGAGGGTCACGCCGATGTACACCAGGGTTTTCACCGGCACCAGCAGGTCGGCGACTTTGGCGATGCGCTTGATTCCGCCGATGAACACCAGGCCCAGCAGCACGGCCAGGCCGATGCCGGTGTAAGTCGTGTCCAGGCCGAAGGCATTGTTCAGCGAGTGGGTCACGGCGTGGGCTTGCAGGCCGTTGAAGGCAAAGCCGAACGTCACCAGCAGCAGGAATGCCATGATCATGCCCAACCAGCGTTTTTGCAGGCCATGCTGGATGTAGTAGGACGGGCCGCCACGGTAGGTGCCATCGGCATCGGCGCGTTTGTAGAGCTGGCCAAGGGAGCATTCAAAGAAGCTGCTGGACATGCCGACCAGCGCGGTCACCCACATCCAGAACACCGCGCCTGGCCCGCCAAGGGTCACGGCGATGCCGACACCGGCGATGTTGCCTGCACCGACGCGGCCGGCAAGGCTGAGCATCAGGGCCTGGAACGAGCTGAGTTGCCCGGCGCTGCTTTTAAGGCTGTCGCGGAACACGGCGAACATGTGGAAGAAGTGACGCAGTTGAACGAAACGCGAGCGGATCGTGAAGTAGCTACCGAGCCCGACAATGAGCACGATCAGTACTTTCCCTGAGAGGAAGTCGTTAATGACTTCGAGCATGGATTTTTCCTCGCTGTTTTTTGTTTAGGCAAATGCTGGCCGGACGGACACATCGCGTTACACCCGTTGGCGCAGGGCACAACAGGCGGGTCGATGTTCGTCCCGGTTTCATATCGCGGGTTTGTTGTTAGTTCGGGTTTCGCAGGGGTTGAGGTCTCGCTACCGACGGCCGCCCCTGCGAAGAGGGGCGGCACTATACCGATGACAGTGCCGTCCGTCTGCACGGTCGTGGTGCATTCCTCTCTTGTAGGAGCGAGCCCGCTCGCGAAAAACCTGAGAGCGCCGCGGGGTGCGAGGCTTCCATCGTTATCGTTGACGACCTTCGCGAGCTGGCTCGCTCCTGCAAAAAAGTAAAAAAAAGGGCCTGGAGACTGATCTCCAAGCCCTCAAAAGGTGAGAGGTGTCTAGTCCCTCGACCTGGTGAGCGGTGCTACAGGTAATGCGTCGGATCAGGCTTTAAGCGGAACCAGACGCGGAGCAATCATGTTTTCCGGGCGCAGGATGTCGGCGAGCATGGCGTCGTCGAGCAAGCCTTCTTCGCGCACCAGTTCCAGCACGCCGCGGCCGCTTTCAAGTGCGATGCGGGCGATGCGGGTGGCGTTTTCATAGCCGATGTACGGGTTCAGTGCGGTGACCAGGCCGATCGAGTGTTCGACCAGTTCACGGCAGCGCTCTTCGTTGGCGGTGATGCCGACGATGCAGTGTTCGCGCAGCATGTCCATGGCGCGTTGCAGCAGGCGGATCGAGTCGAAGATCTTGAACGCGATCAGCGGCTCCATCACGTTCAGTTGCAACTGGCCGCCTTCGGCCGCGATGGTCAGCGCCAGGTCGTTACCGATGATCTGGAACGCGACCTGGTTAACGGCTTCCGGGATAACCGGGTTGACCTTGCCTGGCATGATCGAGCTGCCCGGCTGACGCGCTGGCAGGTTGATTTCGTTGATGCCGGTGCGTGGACCGCTGGACAGCAGGCGCAAGTCGTTACAGATCTTCGACAGCTTGACCGCGGTACGCTTGAGCATGCCGGAGAACAGCACGAAGGCGCCCATGTCGGAAGTGGCTTCGATCAGGTCGGCTGCCGGTACCAGCGGATGACCGCTGATGGTTGCCAGGCGCTGAACGGCCAGGTGCTGGTAGCGCGGGTCGGCGTTGATGCCGGTGCCGATCGCGGTGCCGCCCAGGTTCACTTCGGTCAGCAGTTCAGGTGCCAGCGTTTTCAGGCGTGCCAGGTCTTCGCCCAGGGTAGTGGCGAAAGCGCGGAATTCCTGGCCGAGGGTCATCGGCACGGCGTCTTGCAGCTGGGTACGGCCCATCTTCAGGACGTGGTTGAATTCTTCACCTTTGGCGGCAAACGACTGAATCAGGCTGTCGAGGCTGGCCAGCAGCGCATCGTGACCCAACAGCAGACCCAGGCGGATAGCCGTCGGGTAAGCGTCGTTGGTCGATTGCGCCATGTTCACGTCGTTGTTCGGGTGCAGGTACTGATATTCGCCTTTCTGGTGACCCATGGCCTCCAGTGCGATGTTGGCGATCACTTCGTTGGCGTTCATGTTGGTCGAAGTGCCAGCGCCGCCTTGAATCATGTCCACCACGAACTCTTCGTGGAAATCGCCGCGGATCAGACGTGCACAGGCTTCGCTGATGGCTGCGTGCTTGGCTTCACTGAGGTGACCCAATTCACGGTTGGCGTCAGCGGCGGCTTGTTTGACCATGGCCAGGCCGACAACCAGCTTCGGGTAGTGCGAAATCGGAACGCCGGAGAGACGGAAGTTGTTCACCGCTCGCAGGGTCTGGATGCCGTAATACGCTTGAGCCGGTACTTCGAGTACGCCAAGCAGGTCTTTTTCTGTGCGGAAAGATGCAGCGGAGGACATGATAGAAATCATCTCGATATGGACCCGGTCTGTGCCGGAACACCGCAAATGCTAGGCTTGTGGAGAAATTTGGGCCAATGCTGTTAAACACTGGCCTATGCACATTCGGCATAATGCCTGTGTGACGCCGTGTGTGCGGCGAGCGTGTGACCTAAATTGGTGCGTGTCCGGGAGGACGTGATGAATCTGGAAAGCAAATGGCTGGAGGACTTCAGTGCTCTGGCTGCCACCCGCAGCTTCTCCCAGGCGGCGGAACGGCGTTTCGTGACCCAGCCGGCGTTCAGTCGGCGGATCCGCAGCCTGGAGGCCGCGCTGGGGCTGACGCTGGTCAACCGCTCGCGCACACCGGTGGAGCTGACGGCGGCGGGGCAGTTGTTCCTCGTCACCGCACGGACCGTGGTCGAGCAACTCGGTGAGGTGTTGCGTCATTTGCATCATCTGGAAGGCGGGCAGGGTGAAGTGATGCAGGTTGCTGCCGCTCACTCGCTGGCGCTGGGGTTCTTTCCGCGCTGGATCGCCCAACTGCGCAACGAAGGCCTGAACATCGCCACACGATTGGTGGCAACCAACGTTGGCGATGCGGTGCATGCCTTGCGGGAAGGCGGCTGCGACTTGATGCTGGCGTTCTACGACCCGGATGCGGCCATGCAGATGGACCCGGAAATTTTCCCTTCGCTACACCTGGGCCATACCGAGATGCTCCCGGTTTGCGCGGCGGATGCAGAGGGCAAGCCGCTGTTCGATCTGGAAGGCGAGGGCAGTGTGCCGTTACTGGCCTACAGCGCCGGTGCGTTTCTCGGCCGCTCGGTGAACATGCTGTTACGCCAGCGAGCGTTGCGCTTCACCACCATCTACGAAACCGCCATGGCCGATAGCCTCAAAAGCATGGCGCTGGAGGGACTGGGCATCGCCTGGGTGCCGCAACTGAGTGTGCGTGCCGAACTGGCACGCGGTGAACTGGTGGTCTGCGGCGGTCCGCAATGGCATGTGCCACTGGAAATTCGTCTGTATCGCTGCGCGCTGGTGCGCAAGGCGAATGTGCGGTTGTTGTGGCGCAAGCTGGAAGGGGGAGCGGCGGGTACGGCTTCTTGAGGGTAAAAGGATCAAGGCCAATCGAGTTGGCCTTGATCCACCGAAGAGGGCGTCGTTCAACTTCAGTCGAACTGATTGAGGTAATTAACAATATTTTCCTGATTTTTTTTGCTAAAGGCGAACGCGTTGGGTCGAGCGTAAGGATCCATAATGGAATGGTGCGGCCCGTAGTAAGTCGTAATATTTTCGTCGAAGTCTTCATGGTTCGCATTGAACATGTGGCCTATTTCGTGGGCGACGGTTGTTTTTTCTGTAATCGACGCGATTGCCAATTGTCCTGGTAAGTTAGCAACTCCTAGGGCTCGGTTGTTAATGTCGTCGCGTGTTAATAGCAGGAACTTGTCAGTGTTAGTGGTCGTTTCGACATGGTCAGTGCCTTTGAAAAAAACTTGATGTTTGGTGATTTGTCAAGAATGGGGTGTGTTTGGTTTTAAATGGGTAATAAAACCCTGGGTATTCTGTTGCGACAACTAATTGGTCGTTGCGGTGGTTATATATCACCGGTCTTTTGCGCTGGCGTCTTTGAATGTTTTGGATGTTGTTGCGAGCGTATTAGGTTCAACTTCAAGTGCGTGGACACCATTTTTATTGTGTCTTGGCGGCACTGAAAAACTTGATTTTCAAGTCAGTAAAGCCGCTGTCGGGCATCACATGACAGATGGTCGCAACAGGGGCTGTTTATCTGGCGTATTGCGGTATACTGCGCGGCCTTCGGCCGGTTCGCCCGGCCATAATTCGTACAATCAAGCCACGCATTTTGCGTGGCTTGTTGTTTTTTGACGCGCCTGCGGGCGCCCAGAGAGAAGAGGCACGACGATGAGTGCACTGGTTGGCGTGATCATGGGCTCCAAGTCCGATTGGTCCACCCTTAGCCACACCGCCGATATGCTGGAAAAGCTCGGCATCCCCTACGAGGTGAAAGTGGTCTCTGCCCACCGCACCCCGGACCTGCTGTTCCAGTACGCTGAAGAAGCCGAGGCGCGTGGCATCGAGGTGATCATCGCCGGTGCCGGTGGCGCGGCCCACTTGCCTGGCATGTGTGCGGCCAAGACCCACCTGCCGGTGCTGGGCGTGCCGGTGCAGTCGTCGATGCTCTCGGGCGTCGATTCGTTGCTCTCTATCGTGCAGATGCCTGCGGGCATTCCGGTCGCCACCCTGGCCATCGGCAAGGCTGGCGCGATCAACGCCGCGCTGCTGTCGGCGAGTATCCTGGGCGCCAAGCACCCGCAGTTCCACGCGGTGTTGAAAACCTTCCGTGCTGAGCAGACAGACAGCGTCCTGGAAAATCCAGACCCACGCATCGCCTGAGGTTGTTGACGATGAAGATCGGTGTAATCGGTGGCGGCCAGTTGGGCCGCATGTTGGCGCTGGCGGGCACTCCGCTGGGCATGAACTTCGCTTTTCTGGACCCGGCGCCGGACGCCTGCGCTGCGGCATTGGGTGAACACCTGCGCGCCGACTACGGTGACCAGGATCACCTGCGTCAGTTGGCCGATGAAGTCGATCTGGTGACCTTTGAGTTCGAGAGCGTCCCGGCCGAAACCGTGGCGTTCCTGTCGCAATTCGTTCCGGTTTATCCGAGTGCCGAAGCTTTGCGCATTGCCCGCGATCGCTGGTTCGAGAAGAGCATGTTCAAGGACCTGGGGATTCCAACCCCGGCGTTTGCCGACATTCAGTCGCAAGCCGATCTCGACGCCGCCGTGGCCTCCATCGGTCTGCCGGCCGTGCTCAAGACCCGCACCCTGGGTTACGACGGCAAGGGCCAGAAAGTCCTGCGCACCCCTGAAGATGTGGTCGGCACGTTTGCCGAGCTGGGCAACGTCGCCTGCCTGCTGGAAGGCTTCGTGCCGTTCACCGGTGAAGTCTCGTTGATCGCCGTGCGTGCCCGTGACGGTGAGACCCGCTTCTACCCGCTGGTGCACAACACCCACGACAGCGGCATCCTCAAGCTGTCCGTGGCCAGCACCGATCACCCGCTGCAAGCCCTGGCCGAAGACTATTCCAGCCGCGTGCTCAAGCAACTGGACTACGTGGGTGTGATGGCGTTCGAGTTCTTTGAAGTCGACGGTGGCCTCAAGGCCAACGAAATCGCTCCGCGCGTGCACAACTCCGGGCACTGGACCACCGAAGGCGCCGAATGCAGCCAGTTCGAAAACCACCTGCGCGCCGTCGCCGGCCTGCCGTTGGGTTCGACGGCCAAGGTCGGCGAAAGCGCCATGCTCAACTTCATCGGCAAGGTGCCGGAGACCGAGAAAGTCCTGGCCATCGCCGATTGCCACCTGCACCACTATGGCAAGGCCTTCAAGGTCGGGCGCAAGGTCGGTCACGCCAACCTGCGTTGTGCGGACCGCGAGACGCTGGCCGCGCAGATCCTCAAGGTCGAAGCGCTCATCGCCGAATAGTTTCATGTGGCAGCGGCGGAACCATTCAGGGGCCGCCGTTCTCTCATGGCAGGATGCGAAAGTCTGGCTAGGCTTTCGCATGACTATCCATTCAGAGGGAAATGCCATGGGAATCATCGGAACCATCTTTATCGGCCTGATCGTCGGCCTGCTGGCGCGGTTCCTCAAGCCGGGCGATGACAGCATGGGCTGGATCATGACCATCCTGCTCGGTATTGGCGGTTCGCTGGCGGCTACTTACGGTGGCGAGGCATTGGGCATTTATCAGGCCGGCCAAGGTGCGGGCTTCATTGGCGCACTGGTTGGCGCCGTCGTATTGCTGGTGATCTACGGTCTGATCAAAAAGAACTGATTTAAGCGACAAAGCCCTCTCGGCCGCGCACCCCGAGAGGGCTAGAATGCTCGGCGACTCACCGTCCTCCCTTTACCGAGCACTTTCATGCGCCGTCTTCTTTTGACTCTTCTTTTCCTGGGCACGGGCCTAGCTCATGCCGCCGAACTGCCGGAAACCGACTGGCTCGAACTGATGCCCAAGTCGGACCAGAAAGCCCTCGAGGCCATGCCTGAAATCGACCACAACTCCCCCGAAGCCAATGGCACCTTTACCGAAAAGGGTGGCATGAAGCAGAGCAAAGGCCTGCCGGCGGTGATGTATTCGACCAAAACCGTAGCGTCGATGAACGACAAGAACATTCGTATCGGTGGTTATCCGGTGCCGTTGGAGACCGACGCGAAAGGACGCAGCACGCTGTTTTTCCTGGTGCCGTACCCGGGTGCCTGCATCCACGTGCCGCCACCGCCACCGAATCAACTGGTGCTGGTGCGTTATCCGCAAGGTTTGAAGCTCAACGACATCTACACACCGCTGTGGGTGACCGGCACGCTGAAGATCGAGAAGGTCAGCAATGACCTGGCCGATGCGGCGTATGCACTGGATGCGGCGAAGGTGCGGGTGGTGAAAGAGTCGGATCTTTAGAGATTCAAATGTGGGAGCGAGCCTGCTCGCGATAGCGACCTGACAGCCAACGATGATGTTGGCTGGGGTGATCTCATCGCGAGCAAGCTCGCTCCCACACTGGTTTTTCAGTGCAGCTTAGAGCGGCTTGCTGGCGATGCTGACGCCCAGGGTGTGGCTTGCACCCGGCGCCAGCGAAACCACATCACCCATCACATTCGCCGTCTCGATGCACAGCATGCGATGCCAGCCATCGTTGGCCATGTCGCTGAACGCGGCGGCGCGCTCGATCCACGGGTTCCAGATCACTGCGGAGCGTGAACCACTGCTAGTGAGTTCAATGCGTCGCTCCCAGGCTGGGTCGACGATGCTCAGCGTCGCCGGGGTATTCAGGTAGATGCGATCGGTCTCGCCGGTAAAGCGCAAGTCGCCGGACTGAGCCACGGTTTTCCAGTCGTCCAGCGTCTCGATGTAATCCAGGCCATCCAGCCCTTCGACATGCACGTTGCGCACATCGCTGACGGCGAAATAGCTGTGCAACGCCTGGCTGATGGTGACGTTTTCAGCGCCCTGGTTGTGGCTGGTCAGGTTGATATGCAGCTGTTCATCCAGACGAATGCTCAGCTTCAAGTCCACCTGATGCGGCCAGCCCGGCAGACCGCCTTCGGGGTAGGGCAGGAGGAAGTCGATCTTGAGGCTCTCGCCCTCGGCTTCTATGCCGCCCAGTTCCCAATCCATCGCTCGTACCAGACCGTGAGCTGCGGCCGGTTCGTGGCTGACGCGCATCGACTGAACGCTCTGTGGGTTGCGCGCCAGGTTGCCGAACCACGGCCAGCAAACCGGTACGCCGGCACGAATGCTCTTGCCCGTCTTGAACACCGCCTCGTCGTTGAGCCAGATCAACGGTGGCCGGCCGGCCAGTTGATAACTGAGGATCTGCGCGCCTTGCTGGGCGACCAGCAATTCGGCCTGGCCGTGGCGGATGCGCCAGCAGTTCAGTTCATCCAGTTTGACGGCTTCAACGTTGGGCGTGTTCATGGGGCAGCTCTCGATCGGGAACAATGACGACTACAGACTGCAAAAAGATCGCCGGGTTTAACGAAGCGTTTTATTAACGAGCTCTGGGCGGAACCGAACGGGTGCGGCCGCTGCCATCGATGGCGACGAACACGAACACCGCTTCAGTGACTTTACGCCATTCGCTGGACAGCGGATCGTCGCTCCAGACCTCGACCATCATCTTGATCGAGCTACGGCCGATTTCCAGTGCCTGTGTATAGAAGGAGAGCTGAGCGCCCACCGCCACCGGAACCAGGAACGCCATACGGTCGATCGCCACCGTGGCCACGCGCCCACCGGCAACCTTGCTGGCCATAGCGGTGCCAGCCAAGTCCATTTGTGAAACCAGCCAGCCGCCGAAAATATCGCCAAAGCCGTTGGTTTCGCGAGGAAGGGCGGTGATTTGCAGGGCCAGGTCGCCTTGCGGAATCGGATCTTCTTGTTCGAGCTCTATCATGCCGGGGGTGCCTCTGACCCGTGACTCTTCGTTGGTATTGCTGGTGGTAGCCGTCTTCGCGAAAAACGATCCAAGCACCGAACATACTACGTTCGTCACGTTTTTCTTAAGGCGCCTAAAGGGAAACTCTGCGAAATCGCCTATGAACCTGACAGGCGTTTTCGCACAGCAACCCTTTCAAACTGCAGCAAGATGGCGAGTATATCGGTCGGTAGACTCCGAGACGACCGTCCGGTTCTCATTTTGACTGTCAAAAACGCGCCTCTATGTGCTTTTTCGAACAATTTGTTATGGTGCCGGTCCTGCCCGAGCCCTTGCCAGCGTTGTTGGGGCGGCAGACCTGACTATAAGAGAAGCCCTTGCCATGACCACAGCGCCCTCGAGTATCGCGCAGCCAAGCCAACCTGCACGTCCGCTGACCCGTAACGACTACAAGACCCTATCGCTGTCGGCCCTGGGCGGCGCGCTGGAGTTCTACGACTTCATCATCTTCGTGTTCTTCGCCACGGTGGTGGGCAAGCTGTTCTTCCCGGCGGACATGCCGGAGTGGCTGCGTTTGATGCAGACCTTCGGCATTTTTGCCGCCGGCTATCTGGCTCGACCACTGGGCGGCATCGTGATGGCGCACTTCGGCGATCTGCTGGGGCGCAAGAAGATGTTCACCTTGAGCATTTTCATGATGGCGGTGCCGACCCTGATCATGGGCCTGTTGCCGACCTATGCGCAGATCGGCATGTGGGCGCCGATTCTGTTGCTGCTGATGCGGGTGATCCAGGGCGCGGCCATCGGCGGCGAAGTGCCGGGCGCCTGGGTCTTCGTTTCCGAGCACGTACCGCAACGGCACATTGGCTACGCCTGCGGCACCCTGACCAGCGGTCTGACGGCAGGCATCCTCCTGGGATCTCTGGTGGCGACGGCGATCAACAGCCTTTACACCCCGGTGGAAGTGTCGGATTACGCCTGGCGGATTCCGTTCCTGTTGGGCGGTGTGTTTGGCCTGTTCTCGGTGTACCTGCGCCGCTGGTTGCACGAAACCCCGGTGTTCGCCGAACTGCAATTGCGCAAGGCCCTGGCCGAGGAAGTCCCGCTGCGCGCGGTGCTGCGTGACCATCGTGGCGCCATCGCGATTTCCATGCTGCTGACCTGGCTGCTGTCCGCGGCCATCGTGGTATTGATCCTGATGACTCCGACTGTATTGCAAACGGTCTACCACTTCTCGCCAACCACATCCCTGCAGGCGAACAGTGTGGCGATCATTTTCCTTAGCGTTGGTTGCATCATTGCCGGCGCCTTGGCCGATCGTTTTGGTGCGGGGCGGGTGTTCGTATTCGGTTGTGCGGCCCTGCTGGCCAGCTCCTGGACCTTCTACCACAGCCTGGCCGACCACCCTGACTGGCTGTTCCCGTTGTATGCCCTGACCGGCCTGCTGGTCGGCACCATCGGTGCGGTGCCGTACGTCATGGTCAAGGCGTTCCCGCCTGTGGTGCGCTTCAGCGGCTTGTCCTTTTCCTACAACGTGGCCTACGCCATTTTCGGTGGCCTGACGCCGATGATCGTCAGTTTGTTGCTCAAGGAAAGCCCGATGGGGCCGGCTTACTACGTCGCGATCCTGTGCGGGGTCGGGATTCTGGTGGGTGGGTATCTCTGGAAGAAGGGTCGTTAATTTCGACTTTTTTATTGTCTATTCCGGCGCCATCGCGAGCAGGCTCGCTCCTACAGTAGGTCTGTGTCGATCACATACCCTGTGGGAGCGAGCCTGCTCGCGATAAGGGCGGCGCGGATTATCGCGTAACACCCAAATACTGGCCTTTCATCCAATTGTCATATTTCAGCCATAGAGTGTTCACACGGCCTGCTGATACTTGGCCCCGAATAACACACCCTATCTGCTAGGAGTAAGGCATGAAACTGAAGCGTTTGATGGCGGCAATGACTTTTGTCGCTGCTGGCGTTGCGACTGCCAACGCGGTTGCCGCTGTTGACCCTGCTATCCCGAGCTACACCAAGACCACTGGTGTGTCGGGCAACCTGTCCAGCGTCGGTTCCGATACCCTGGCCAACCTCATGACCCTGTGGGCTGAGAACTACAAAAAAGAATACCCGAACGTAAACATCCAGATTCAGGCCGCTGGCTCCGCCACCGCGCCACCTGCGCTGACTGAAGGCACCTCCAACCTGGGCCCGATGAGCCGCAAGATGAAGGACACCGAACTGGCTGCCTTCGAGCAGAAGTACGGCTACAAGCCAACCGCTATCCCGGTTGCCGTGGACGCCCTGGCGGTGTTCGTGCACAAGGACAACCCGATCCAGCACCTGACCATGGAACAAGTCGACGCGATCTTCTCGTCCACTCGTCTGTGCGGCGCCAAGACCGAAGTCAAAACCTGGGGTGACCTGGGCGTGACCGGCGACCTGGCCAACAAGCCGGTTCAACTGTTCGGTCGTAACTCGGTATCCGGCACCTACGGCTACTTCAAAGAAGAAGCCCTGTGCAAAGGCGACTACAAACCAAACGTCAACGAACAACCAGGTTCGGCTTCGGTCGTGCAGTCGATCAGCTCCTCGCTGAACGGCATCGGTTACTCGGGCATCGGTTACAAAACCGCTAGCGTGAAGACCGTGGCCCTGGCCAAGAAAGGCAGCACCGACTTCATCGAAGACAGCGAAGAAAACGCCCTGAACGGCAAATACCCGCTGTCCCGCTTCCTGTACGTATACGTCAACAAGGCCCCGAACAAGCCTCTGGCCCCGCTGGAAGCCGAGTTCGTGAAACTGGTTCTGTCGAAACAGGGTCAGGAAGTTGTAGTGAAAGACGGTTACATCCCACTGCCAGCCAAAGTTGCAGCCAAAGCCCTGGCTGACTTGGGTCTGTCGGAAGGCGGCGCTGAAGTCGCAAAAAAGTAACAAATTGAGTCCGGTGTGAACTTCACCGGATTCACATGGGGGCGGCAGGAGCTGCCCTCATACACCTCTAATTCTCTATCCACTGCCAGACCTCTGGCGGCGGATTTGTTGCGTCACTGCATTGTCATCTTTCTGTCATACAGGATCGCTAGGGTGTGCGCATGAATGATCTGGCCAATTCCAACATGACTACTAATCCCCCCAAGCGGATTGATTTCAATACGCCTGAGCTGCAACGCAAGCGCCGCATTCGCGCGCTCAAAGATCGCCTGACCCGCTGGTACGTCCTCGTGGGTGGCCTGGCTGTGCTGGGTGCGATCACGTTGATCTTTTTCTTCCTTGCCTATGTCGTCGCGCCCCTGTTCCAGGGTGCCAGCCTGACCGCCAAGGACGCCATCACGCCTGCCTGGATGCAAGACGCCGGCAAGCCGCTGATGATCTCCCTGGAAGAGCAGAACCAAGTGGCCATGCGGGTTTCCGACAAAGGCCAGGCGCTGTTCTTCGATATCGACAGTGGCGCTGAACTCAAGCGCGTCGACTTGCCCGTTCCGGCCGGTGTCACCGTGACCTCCATTGCTGAAGACCAGCCAGGTCACCCGCTGGTGGCCGTGGGCCTGTCCAACGGTCAGGCATTGGTATTCCGTCACACTTATAAAGTCAGTTACCCGGACGGCAAGAAAACCATTTCGCCAGCGGTCGAATACCCGTACGGCGAAACGCCGATCGTGGTGAACGAGGCGGGCGGTGCGCTGGAGCACGTCAGCCTCAACGCCAACGATTCGACCCTGATGCTGGTCGGTGCCACCGGTTCGCAACTCAATGTGTTGTCGCTGACCAGCGAAGAAAACATGATGACCGGCGAAATCACCAACGAGCAGAAGCGTATCGATCTGCCGCAAATGACCGAGCCGGTGAAAAACATCTTCGTCGATCCGCGTCAGCAATGGTTGTACGTGGTCAACGGGCGTGCCCAGGCCGACGTATTCAGCCTGCGCGACAAGAGCCTCAACGGTCGTTACAAACTGCTTGAAGACGGTGAAGCCCAAGTCACTGCCAGCACGCAACTGGTTGGCGGTATCTCGCTGATCGTCGGCGACTCCAAAGGTGGCCTGGCTCAATGGTTCATGGCGCGCGACCATGATGGCGAGCAACGCCTGAAGCAGATCCGTACCTTCCAGATGGGCACCACGCCGATTGTTGAAATCACTGCCGAAGAGCGCCGCAAGGGCTTCGTCGCCCTGGACGCCTCCGGCAAGCTCGGCGTGTTCCACAGTACGGCCCACCGCACCTTGCTGGTGGATCAGGTGGTCGAAGGCCAAGGCATTTTCGGCCTGTCGCCACGGGCCAACCGAGTGATCGTGGAAGCCGGTGGCAAGCTGCAACCATTGCTGCTCGACAACCCGCACCCGGAAGTTTCGTGGAGCGCGCTGTGGAGCAAGGTCTGGTACGAGAACTACGACGAACCTAAATACGTCTGGCAATCGACCGCCGCCAACACCGATTTCGAACCCAAGCTGAGCCTGTCGCCGCTGACCTTCGGTACCCTCAAGGCCGCGTTCTACGCCATGCTGCTGGCGGCTCCACTGGCCGTCGCCGCTGCGATCTACACCGCGTACTTCATGGCACCGGGCATGCGCCGCAAGGTCAAGCCGGTGATCGAACTGATGGAAGCGATGCCGACGGTGATCCTCGGTTTCTTCGCCGGTCTGTTCCTCGCCCCGTATGTAGAAGGGCACCTGCCGGGCATCTTCAGCCTGCTGATGCTCGTGCCGATCGGCATTCTGGTCGCCGGTTTCGTCTTCAGTCGCCTGCCTGAATCCATTCGCCTGAAAGTGCCGGATGGCTGGGAAAGCGCAATCCTGATTCCGGTGATCCTCTTCGTTGGCTGGCTCTCGCTGTACATGAGCCCGTTCATGGAGAACTGGTTCTTCGGCGGCGACATGCGCATGTGGATCTCCCACGACCTGGGCATCACCTACGACCAGCGCAACGCACTGGTGGTCGGTCTGGCCATGGGCTTTGCGGTCATCCCGAACATCTACTCCATCGCCGAAGACGCCGTGTTCAGCGTACCGCGTGGCCTCACCCTCGGCTCCCTGGCCCTCGGTGCCACGCCGTGGCAGACGATGACGCGCGTGGTGATCCTCACCGCCAGCCCGGGCATTTTCTCGGCGCTGATGATCGGCATGGGCCGTGCGGTCGGTGAAACCATGATCGTGTTGATGGCCACCGGTAACACCCCGGTCATGGAGATGAACCTGTTCGAAGGCCTGCGCACCCTGGCCGCCAACGTCGCGGTGGAAATGCCCGAATCGGAAGTCGGCGGCAGTCACTACCGCGTGCTGTTCCTCTCGGCGCTGGTGTTGCTGTTGTTCACCTTCGTCATGAACACCCTCGCGGAACTGATTCGTCAGCGTCTGCGCAAGAAATACTCGTCGCTTTAAGAAAGGTAGAAGTCTGTGAAACAGAACTCCCTGAATGGATGGTTCAAGAGCGGCGCCCCCGGCGTCTGGATCAGCGGTGGCGCGGTGTCCATCGCGGTCATCATGACCATTGGCCTGCTGGCGGTGATCGCCGTGCGCGGTCTGGGTCACTTCTGGCCGGCGGATCTGATCCACGCCAACTACGACGTGCCGGGCCAGGCTAATCACTTGGTCATTGGCGAAGTGGTACAGAAGGAAGAAGTGCCCCGTGCACGTCTGAAGTCCGCTGGTTTGCCGGTGCCGGATCAAGGCCCGGAATTCATGACCCGCGAGCTGATCAAGGTCGGCAACCGCGACCTGAACGGCAACGACTTCACCTGGACCGTCGGCGAGTGGCTGACCAACCAGACGACGCCGCCGGAGCTGATGGCCATCGAGCGTCGTGAGTGGGGCAACTTCTACGGCTACCTGGTCAACGTCAAACAGGACGGCAAGGTCATCGCTGAAGGCGAAGCCGCATGGCCTGAGTTGCAGGCCCGTGTGGATCGCGTCAACAAGCTGGCCGCTCAGCTCAAGAGCCTGGAAAAAACCGACATCGGCGCGATCAACGCCGGTCTCGAACGCATCCGCTTGCACGGTCGCAAGCTGGAGCTGGAAGGCAAACTCGACCCTGCCGCGCAAGCGGACATGGAATCCGGGCGCGCCGAGCTGAACGCTCGCTATCAAGAGGTCGAAGCACGTCTGGCCGATCTGCACGCGCAGTTCAACCGCGACAGCCTCACGGCCCGCGATGCCAACGGCAAGGAAGTCGAAATCGGCATCGGCAAAGTGGTTCACGCCTATCAGCCGAACGCCATGAGCACCATGACCAAGATCGGCTTCTACTTCAGCAAGGTCTGGGAGTTCCTGAGCGACGACCCGCGTGAAGCGAACACCGAAGGCGGGATTTTCCCGGCGATCTTCGGCACCGTGATGATGACCCTGATCATGGCGATGATCGTCACCCCGTTCGGCGTGCTGGCGGCGGTGTACCTGCGTGAATACGCCAAGCAGAACACCCTGACCCGCGTGATCCGCATCGCAGTGAACAACCTGGCGGGCGTTCCGGCCATCGTGTACGGCGTGTTCGGTCTGGGCTTCTTCGTCTACGTGCTGGGTGGTTCGGTCGACCGGTTGTTCTTCCCGGAAGCCTTGCCGGCACCGACCTTCGGTACGCCGGGCCTGCTCTGGGCTTCGCTGACCCTGGCACTGCTGGCGGTGCCGGTGGTGATCGTGGCCACCGAAGAAGGCCTGGCGCGGATTCCCCGCACCGTTCGCGAAGGCTCGTTGGCCCTTGGCGCGACCAAGGCTGAAACCTTGTGGAAGATCGTGCTGCCGATGGCCAGCCCGGCGATGATGACCGGCATGATCCTCGCCGTGGCACGCGCCGCCGGTGAAGTGGCGCCGCTGATGCTGGTGGGTGTGGTGAAACTGGCGCCGTCGCTGCCGGTGGACGGTAACTACCCGTACCTGCACCTGGACCAGAAGATCATGCACTTGGGCTTCCATATCTATGACGTCGGCTTCCAGAGCCCGAACGTCGAGGCCGCGCGGCCGCTGGTATACGCCACGGCGCTGCTGCTGGTCCTGGTGATCGCGACATTGAACCTGTCGGCCGTGTGGATCCGTAACCACCTGCGCGAGAAGTACAAGGCGCTGGATAGTTAAGCAGGATCGACTCGGTCCCTGTGGGAGCTGGCTTGCCAGCGATGCAGACGATGCGGTTTATCAGTCACACCGCAGCGATGCCATCGCTGGCAAGCCAGCTCCCACAAGGGATCGCAGCCAGACATGAATTTTGAGTAACCCGCTGGCAGACCAGCGGCTAAACGAACCGAATTTGTTAGCACAGGGAGCCTCCCATGCAGCACGAAGCACATACCCACGGCATCAACATGTCGGCCCTGGGTCGCGACAAGCAGAGCCTGAATCTCGAGCAGGAAACCGTGGCCATCGAGGTACCGAGCCTGAGCCTGTTCTACGGTGAGAAACAAGCGCTGTACGACGTCAGCATGAACATCCCGAAACAGCGCGTGACCGCCTTCATCGGCCCGTCCGGCTGCGGCAAGTCCACATTGCTGCGTACGTTCAACCGCATGAACGATCTGGTGGATGGCTGCCGCGTCGAAGGCGCGATCAACCTGTACGGCAACAACATCTATCGCAAGGGCGAAGACGTGGCCGAGCTGCGTCGTCGCGTCGGCATGGTGTTCCAGAAGCCGAACCCGTTCCCGAAAACCATCTATGAAAACGTGGTTTACGGCCTGCGGATCCAGGGCATCAACAAGAAGCGCATCCTCGACGAAGCGGTCGAGTGGGCGTTGAAAGGCGCGGCCCTGTGGGATGAAGTCAAAGACCGTCTGCATGAATCGGCACTGGGCCTGTCCGGTGGTCAGCAGCAACGTCTGGTCATCGCCCGCACCATCGCCGTGGAACCGGAAGTGCTGCTGCTCGACGAACCGTGCTCGGCACTCGACCCGATCTCGACGCTGAAAGTCGAAGAGCTGATCTACGAACTGAAATCCAAATTCACCATCGTCATCGTGACCCACAACATGCAACAGGCCGCTCGGGTATCCGACTACACGGCCTTCATGTACATGGGCAAACTGGTGGAATTCGGCGACACCGACACCCTGTTCACCAATCCGGCGAAGAAGCAGACCGAAGACTACATCACCGGTCGTTACGGCTAGGAAGTTGTAGTTGCTCACTGAACTGACGCTGCGGTCCACCGCACCTTACCGGACGCTCCAAGGACGCCAACATGATTAGCAAAGAAGGCCTTACCCACCACATCTCCCAGCAGTTCAACGCCGAACTGGAGGAAGTGCGCAGCCACCTCCTGGCCATGGGCGGTCTGGTGGAAAAACAGGTCAACGACGCGGTCACCGCGCTGATCGAGGCCGATTCCGGCCTGGCCCAGCAGGTTCGCGAAATCGACGACCAGATCAATCAGATGGAACGCAACATCGACGAAGAATGCCTGCGCATTCTGGCCCGTCGTCAGCCGGCGGCGTCTGACCTGCGTCTGATCATCAGCATCTCCAAGTCGGTGATCGACCTGGAGCGCATCGGTGATGAAGCGACCAAGATCGCCCGTCGTGCCATCCAGTTGTGCGAAGAAGGCGAAGCGCCGCGTGGCTACGTCGAAGTGCGCCACATCGGCGACCAGGTACGTAACATGGTTCGTGACGCGTTGGACGCCTTTGCCCGTTTCGACGCCGATCTGGCGTTGTCCGTGGCGCAGTACGACAAAATCATCGACCGTGAATACAAGACCGCCCTGCGTGAGCTGGCGACCTACATGATGGAAGACCCGCGCTCTATCTCGCGCGTCTTGAGCATTATCTGGGTGTTGCGTTCGCTGGAGCGCATCGGCGACCACGCGCGCAATATTTCCGAGTTGGTGATTTACCTGGTGCGCGGCACTGACGTACGTCACCTTGGCCTCAAGCGCATGAAAGAAGAAGTTGAAGGAACCGCCGGCGAAACCGCTAATGTTCCGGGCAAACCTGACGATAAGTAAGATTGCCCAAGTAAAGCGCCCGGCCTATTGGCCGGGCGTTTTTGTTTGCGGTTCTCGAATTCGAAAAGCAGCACCCGCGAACGAAAAGTCCCGGCGTGACTGAAGGTTTTGGCAATATGCCATCAGCAAAGCGGTATGCTTGCCGGGGTTTTTTAAGGGGTTATGGATGAGTAAGGTCAGTGTGTTGGTCGTGGACGATGCCTCGTTTATTCGTGACCTGGTGAAGAAATGCCTGCGTAACTATTTCCCGGGCATGCGGATCGAAGACGCCATCAATGGCAAAAAGGCTCAGGCATTGCTGGCCCGGGAAGTGTTCGACCTGGTGCTGTGCGACTGGGAAATGCCGGAAATGTCCGGCCTGGAACTGCTGACCTGGTGTCGCGGGCAGGACAGCCTCAAAACCATGCCGTTTGTGATGGTGACCAGCCGTGGCGACAAGGAGAACGTCGTCCAGGCAATCCAGGCCGGGGTTTCCGGCTATGTCAGCAAGCCGTTCACCAACGAGCAATTGATCAACAAGGTCAGGCAGGCACTGCACAAGGTCGGCAAGCTCGACGCGTTGGTGAACGTTGCATCGACGAAAACGAGTTCGGCGTTCGGCAACGACTCCCTGAATGCATTGACCGGCGGCAAGGCCGCCGTGGTCGCGCCATCGCCTTCTGCCCCGACTCCTGCTGCCGCGCCATCCCGTGGTTTGCTCAACAGTCCGCCGGTCAAGGCTCCCGCTCCTGCTGCCACTGGGGCGGGTGGGCGTGGTCAGGGGCAATTGCGCCTGCCCAACGGTATCCAGCCATGCGTGATCAAGGCGCTGAGCCTCAAGGAAGCGCTGCTGGTGGTGAAACGCTCCGAAACACTGCCACAAGTACTGGACAGTGCCGTGCTCGACCTGGAGCAGGGCGACAACGCCGAGACTGCTCGTCTGAATGGCTATTTGCACGCCGTCGTCGCCCATGAGCCCAAGCCGGACAGCGACTGGTTGCAATTGACCTTCCGTTTCGTCGATCAGGACTCGCAGAAGCTCGATTACATTTCCCGCCTGATCGCCCGTGGCACCGCACAGAAGCACTTCGTTCCGGGCGCGTAAGTCAGGCGTCGCCTGTCAGCCAGCCATCGCGGGCAAGCCCGCTCCCACAGGTACAGTGCAGAACCTGTGGGAGCGGGCTTGCCCGCGATGACGCTAGAGCAGTCACCACACATCAGCTAAACCATCCACTTCGAAACATCTGCCGACAACACAGGTCAATTCCGACTGCTAGGCTCATTCCAGGCCTCACACGACAGAATCCTGCCCATGCTCGCGCGCCTGCTGTTTTTATGTGGTCTGTTCATGGCCGCCACCCCGGCGATGGCCGTGACGATCTACAAGTCCACCGACGCCAATGGCGTGGTCTCCTACAGTGACCGCCCCACGAAAGGCTCCAAGGTGTTCACCTTCCGCGATCGCATGGAAGAGCACCTTGAGCGTCAGGTGTACCTGGTGATCATGAAGAAGGAAGGCGTGGACAGCGTATACGTGCGAAACGACCTCTATGCGCCGGTGGAAATCGAATTGAGTTTCGATGGCTTGAAGAACGTCAGTGGCGCGCCGAGCCGGCCGATTCGTCGGGTGATGCCGTCACGCAGCAGCATTCGCCTGGCGATGCTCACGGCCACGGAGGCCACAAGGCCGATCGCCTATATCCCCAGGTTCGAATACTCCCTGGGCGACCCCGCAGGCGCCTCCATGGCCTATCGATACCCGTTGCCCTGGCGTGGCGGGCCGTTTCGCATGACACAGGGCGCCGAGGGCCAATACAGCCACTTTGGGCCGAAGAACCGTTACGCCATCGATATCGCCATGCCTGAAGGCACACCGATCATTGCCGCACGTGGCGGGGTCGTGGTGAAGATCGAAAACGGGCAGACCGGACGCGGCACTAATCCATCGGGCAATTTCGTGCGGGTGTTGCACGATGACGGGACCATGGGCGTGTACCTGCACCTGAAGAAAGGTTCGGTCAGCGTTCGGGAGGGGCAAAGGGTCATGGTGGGCACCGCGCTTGCGCTGTCGGGCAATACTGGCAACAGCAGCGGGCCGCATCTGCATTTCGTGGTGCAGCGCAATACCGGGATGGGCCTGGTGTCGATTCCGTATCAGTTCAACCAGCCGGTGAGCTCATTGCCCAACTTTGCGTTGGGCAAGCAATAACGAGGGTTTGCGAAAACTAATTGTGGCGAGGGAGCAAGCTCCCTCGCCACAAGCGCCGGGTGCAGCACTCAGTCCAGCATCAAGACCTTGGCCAGAATGATCTTCGGCCCTTTCATCTTCTTGATGATGATGCGCAGGCCTTCGACTTCCAGCACTTCTTCCTCTTCCGGTACGCGTTTCAGGGTTTCGTAGACCAGCCCTGCGAGGGTTTCGGCTTCAACGTGGTCCAGGTCGATGCCCAGCAGCCGCTCGACCTTGAACAGTGGCGTATCGCCCCGTACCAGCAGTTTGCCCGGCTGATAGGCGAGGATCCCGCGTTCGGCCTTGCGGTGTTCGTCCTGAATGTCGCCCACCAGCACTTCCAGCACGTCTTCCATGGTCAGGTAGCCGATGATGTTGCCGTCGGCCTCTTCAACCACGGCGAAGTGCGAGCCGCCCTTGCGGAACTGTTCGAGCAGTTGCGACAGCGGCATGTGCCTGGACACGCGCTCCAGCGGACGGGTCAGTTCGGCCAGGTTGAACGACTCGGGAATATGATCCAGTGCCGCCAGTTCAAGCAGCAGGTCCTTGATGTGCAGCAGGCCGACGAACTCCTGGCGCTCACTGTCGTACACCGGATAACGGCTGAACTTGTGGCGACGGAACATCGCCAGGATTTCCTTGAGGGGGGCGTTGAACTCCAGTGTCACGAGGTCTTCGCGGGAGTTGGCCCAGTCGACCACTTCCAGTTCGCCCATTTCCACCGCCGAAGCCAATACGCGCATGCCTTGGTCGCTCGGGTCCTGGCCACGGCTGGAGTGCAGGATCAGTTTCAGTTCTTCGCGGCTGTAGTGATGCTCGTGATGCGGGCCGGGCTCGCCCTGGCCGGCGATGCGCAGGATCGCGTTGGCGCTGGCGTTGAGCAAGTAGATCGCCGGGTACATGGCCCAGTAGAACAGGTACAGCGGCACGGCGGTCCACAGCGACAGCAGCTCGGGCTTGCGGATGGCCCAGGATTTCGGGGCCAGTTCGCCGACCACGATGTGCAGGTACGAGATGACAAAAAACGCAGCGAAGAACGAAACGCCTTTGATCACTTCGGCCGATTGCACGCCGACGGCGTCGAGCAACGGTTCGAGGATGTGCGCGAACGCCGGTTCGCCGACCCAGCCGAGGCCCAGGGAGGCGAGGGTGATACCCAGTTGGCACGCCGACAGGTAGGCATCGAGCTGACTGTGCACGGTCCGCAGGATTTGCCCGCGCCAGCCGTGTTGTTCAGCGATGGCTTCGACCCGGGTCGAGCGCAGTTTGACCATGGCAAATTCCGCCGCAACGAAAAAACCGTTGAGCAACACCAGGATCAGAGCAAAAAGAATCATGCCGAAGTCGGCGAACAGTGTGGCGAGGGTCAAACCAGGGGAAGGGTCCATGATGGAGTTTTGCGGGTTCCGTGTATTCGAAAGGAAAGAAAAAGTGGGCCTGAAAGGCAGGCACAAGTCAGCCAATGTAGCGGCTGACTCAGCGATTGCCTAGTACTGCTATCAGTCCATTGGACTAATGACCCTGGATTTGCTGACCTGGGCGGGGGCGAAATGGCAGGTAAAGGTACTGCCGTGCCCCGGCACGCTGCTGATTTCCATCCGTGCGCGGTGGCGCAACAGCACGTGTTTGACGATCGCCAGCCCCAGGCCGGTGCCACCGGTATTGGAGTTGCGACTGGAGTCGACGCGATAGAAGCGTTCGGTCAGGCGCGGCAGGTGTTTGCTGTCGATGCCGATCCCGGAATCCTGCACGCTCAGGTGCGCGCCTTGTTCATCGCCCCACCAGCGAATGCGGATGTTGCCTTCGGCCTGGGTGTACTTGACCGCGTTGAACACCAGGTTGGAAAAAGCGCTGCGCAGTTCGGCTTCGCTGCCCTTGAGCAGAATCGTCGGGTCGGCTTCCAGGGTGATGTGCTGGTTTTTCTGGCCGGAGAGCTGCTGAGCGTCACTCTTGATCGACTGCAACAGGCCATCGATGGCCACTGGCTGGTTATCCGATGGGTAATCGGTCGCTTCGAGCTTGGCCAGCAGCAGCAAGTCATTGAGCAGCGTCTGCATGCGCCCGCCTTGTTGCTGCATTTGCTGCAAGGCGCGACTCCAGCGCGGGTTCACGTCCTCGACGTTGTCGAGCAGGGTTTCCAGGTAGCCGCAAATCACCGTCAGGGGTGTGCGTAATTCATGGGAAACGTTGGCGATGAAGTCTTTGCGCATCTGCTCGAGCTGATGGATGCGTGTGACGTCGCGTACCAGCATCAGGTGCTCGTTGTTGCCGTAGCGGGTGATGTACAGCTGGATACGCATCCGGTCGTTGGTCGGCGAAGGGATTTCCAGCGGCTCGGCGTAGCTGTCCTGCTCGAAGTATTCCTTGAAGCGCGGGTGGCGCACCAGGTTGGTCACCGGCTGACCGCTGTCCTGTGGCGTCTTGAGGCCCAGCAGGGTTTCGGCGGCGCGGTTCCACCATTCCAGGTTGCCGTCGCTGTCGAGCATGACCACCGCATCTTTCAATGCGGCGGTGGATTCCTGAACCCGGTCGATCACCGCTTGCAACCGCCCGCGCACTCGCTGATCACGACGCTGCAGGTGATAGATGCTGTCGAACACTTCGCCCCACAGGCCATAGCCATCGGGCGGGGCTTCATCGGGTTGGTGCAGGCGCAGCCACTCGTGCAGGCGCAGCAGTTGCTTGAGGGTCCAGGCCAAGTAGAGGCCCAAGCCCGCGGCGAGGCTCCAGCCGTAGTAGCCGCTGATCAAGCCGATCACCAGGCAAGCGGTGACCAGCAGCAGCATGTGGCGAATCAGGGTGCCATGCCAGTTTTGGTTCACGAAAAATATGCGTCCTTGTCAGCGAGTCTGGCGGCCGGCTCAGGCCTTGGTAGAGAAGCGGTAGCCGGTTCCGCGCACGGTTTGTACCAGGTTTTCGTAGGCGTCGCCGAGAGCTTTGCGCAGGCGCCGGATGTGCACATCGACGGTGCGCTCTTCGACATAGACATTGCCGCCCCAGACCTGATCCAGCAACTGGCCGCGCGTGTAGGCGCGTTCCTGGTGGGTCATGAAGAATTGCAGCAGGCGGTATTCGGTCGGCCCCATTTCGGCCGGTTTGCCGTCGATGGTCACGCGGTGGCCGATCGGGTCCAACAGCAGGCCACCGACTTCAATCGGCGCTTCGCCATCGGTAGGACCGGCGCGGCGCAGCACGGCTTTGAGGCGTGCGACCAGCTCACGGGGGGAAAAGGGTTTGGTGATGTAATCGTCGGCACCGACTTCCAGGCCCTGGATCTTGTTGTCCTCTTCGCCCTTGGCGGTGAGCATGATGATCGGGATATCACCGGTCAGTTCATCGCGCTTGAGGCGGCGGGCCAATTCGATGCCGGAGGTGCCGGGCAGCATCCAGTCGAGCAGGATCAAGTCCGGTTTGCGGTCGACGATAATGGCGTGGGCCTGCTGGGAGTTCTCGGCCTCCAGGCAGTCATAGCCGGCCATTTCCAATGCAACGGCGATCATTTCGCGAATAGGCGCTTCGTCGTCGACGATCAGAATGCTCCTGCCAACCATGCCTTAATCCTCTTGTCATTTAACTGTCTTGCGCCGCATTAGATAACGGAATTATTGCAGTCGTGTGACAGTATTTTAGTCGCCCGGCGATCGTCGTGAACCTGAACTAAGCTCTAAGTCCGAATCCTGACAACCGCAAAGGAAGGTTTCCATGAATTGCATCGCTCAATCCTGGAAGGCGTTACTGGTAACGGCCGCGCTAACGCTGCCGACCCTGGCGCTCGCCGCTGAACCGGTGATGATGAAAGACGGCATGATGGTCGACCATAAAGGCATGACCGTATACACGTTCGATAAGGACTCAGGCGGCAAGTCGATGTGTAATGGTGATTGCGCGAAGAATTGGCCACCCATGATGGCTCCGGCCGGCGCCAAGGCCGAAGGCAAATTTACGCCCATCAAGCGCGATGACGGCATGATGCAGTGGGCGTATGACGGTAAGCCGCTGTACACCTTCGTGAAGGACGAAAAGCCTGGAGAAATGAAGGGTGACGGCATGAAAGACGTCTGGCACATCGTTCATGAGTCGCAGAAGTAACCGACTCGATCCGCCCCCGCGTGAATGCTCTGCGGGGGCGATATCAATCCTGTCTCAGCGCAACCCGTAATCCAGCACGATCCCGACAAAAATCGCCAACCCGGCCCAGTGGTTGTGCAGGAACGCCTTGAAACAGCGCATCCGGTCCTTGTCGCGGGTGTACCAGAACTCCCAGGCGAAGCAGCCTGCCGCCACCGCCAACCCAAGGTGGAACCAGCCACCGAGCTCGAATTTCGAACCCGCCAGCAACAGACAACCCAGCGCCAATCCTTGCAGGGTCAGGATGATCACCCGGTCCGCCTCGCCAAACAGGATCGCCGTGGATTTCACGCCGATCTTCAGGTCGTCGTCGCGGTCGGTCATTGCGTAATAGGTGTCGTAGCCCACCGTCCACATCAGGTTGGCGATGTACAGCAGCCACGCCGCTGCCGGCAAATCACCGGTTTCGGCGGTGAATGCCATCGGCATGCCCCAGGAAAACGCCGCGCCCAACACCACCTGCGGGTAATAGGTGTAGCGCTTCATGAACGGGTAAGTGAAGGCCAGCGCCAGGCCGCCGAGTGACAGCCAGATGGTGGTCGCATTGGTGCACAGCACCAGCAGGAAACTCACGGCCATCAGCAGCGCAAAGAACACCAACGCTTCCTTGGAGCTGATCTTGCCGCTCGCCAGTGGGCGCTGTGCGGTGCGTTTCACATGGCCGTCGACCTTGCGGTCCGCCCAATCGTTGATCACGCAGCCACCGGCGCGAGTCAACACCACGCCAAGGACGAAAATCACGATGTTGGCCAGCGACGGCGAGCCCTTGCCGGCAATCCACAGTGCCCACAGCGTTGGCCACAGCAACAGATAGATGCCGATTGGCTTGTCCATGCGCGTCAGCTGAATGAAATCCCAGGCCCGTGGGTTCAAGCGGTTCAGGGACTTGAGCAGGCTCTGGTACATCAGCAATTCTCCGGATGGGCGCGGGCGGCGTTCCACAGGGTCGGCAGGAAAATCTCGGCCACCAGCACGCTCAAGGTGCCACGGTCGAACCGTGAACGGCGGCCCCATAGTTCAGGCGACTGGACCTCGTTCGGCAGCCACGCTTGAGGATAGTGGCAAACCTCGATGGCCCGGCGCTGGAAGGCGTGATCGCAAAACAGTAATTCGCCCAGGGAGCGGCTGCCCAACTCATCCATGTGCAAGCCGTCGCCCTGCAATGCACTGCGCGAGGCCACGCTGCGGGCAAACACCCAGGCCTCGCCGTGACCGCGCAGGTACACCTCGCGAACCCAGCCCTCACTGCCGTCGGCCAGATCCAGCGCGGCGCATTCGTCGGCGCGCAGGGTCTGCCAGCCTTCGAACAGCGGCGTGACGCTGAAGCCGTCGTTCGACAAACGGGTCAGGCGGCGGGTCAGCGAACCTTCGTCGAATAGCCAGTCGAGGGTGGACGTATCGGGGAGGGGCGTCAGTTGGCTGTGAGGGCGCCAGAGCGGGGCCGGGCAAGCGGATTTTGAGTGCGGCACAGTGAGTCATTATTGGCAGCAAAGGAGGCGGCGAGCTTAACATGTCGGCTCATGAATTTGAGTGATCTGGCCGTCCGTTGCGCCGAACAGGCTTGCATCTGCGCGGCCCCATCAGTACAAAACGCCCTGAGCCGGACGGCAGCGCTGCAACCATCGACCGTTCGCGCCGGCAAAAGCCTGAATCCTGAGGAAGTACCTGAATGAAAAAGTGGCAATGTGTGGTCTGCGGCCTGATCTACAACGAAGCCGATGGCTGGCCGGATGACGGCATCGCGCCGGGCACCCTGTGGCAGGACGTGCCCGAAGACTGGCTGTGCCCGGATTGCGGCGTCGGCAAAATGGATTTCGAAATGATCGAAATCAACTAAGACACCTGGAAGGAGTAAGGAATGAACGCACCTGTCGTGATCGTCGGCACCGGACTGGCGGGCTACAACCTGGCCCGCGAGTTTCGCAAAATCGATGGCGAAACCCCGCTGCTGCTGATTACCGCCGATGACGGGCGTTCCTACTCCAAGCCGATGCTCTCCACCGGTTTCGGCAAAAACAAGGACGCCGACGGCCTGAGCATGGCTGAACCCGGCACCATGGCCGAGCAGTTGAAAGCCGAAGTGCGCACCCACACGCGCATCAGTGGTATCGACCCGGGCCACAAGCGTCTGTGGATCGGCGAAGAAGCGGTGTACTACCGTGACCTGATCCTGGCCTGGGGCGCAGAAACCGTGCGCGTGCCCATCGAAGGTGATGCGGCGGACTGCGTTTTCCCGATCAACGACCTGGAGGATTACGCACGCTTTCGCGCGGCAGCGGCCGGCAAGCGTCGGGTGCTGTTGCTCGGCGCCGGGCTGATCGGCTGCGAGTTCGCCAACGACCTCAGTCTGGGCGGCTACGAGGTGCAACTGGTGGCGCCGTGCGAACAAGTCATGCCGACCCTGCTGCACCCGGCGGCGGCTGCGGCGGTGCAGGCCGGGCTGGAAAGCCTGGGTGCACGTTTCCACCTCGGGCCGGTGCTCAATCGCCTGCAGCGCGTCGCTGATGGGCTGGAGGCGCACCTGTCCGATGGCAAGGTGATCCCGTGCGACGTGGTCGTGTCGGCCATTGGCCTGCGTCCGCGCATCGACCTGGCCGCCGCTGCCGGCGTGCAAGTCAATCGCGGCATCGTGGTCAACCGCCATCTGCAAACTTCCCACGCCAACATCTACGCCCTGGGCGACTGTGCCGAGGTCGATGGGCTGAACCTGTTGTACGTGATGCCCCTGATGAGCTGTGCGAGAGCGCTGGCCCAGACCCTCGCCGGCAACCCGACGACGGTCACTTATGGCCCGATGCCCATCACCGTCAAAACCCCGGTGTGCCCATTGGTGGTGTCCCCGCCGCCACGCGGGATGGAGGGCGTTTGGAGCGTCGAAGGGCAGGGTGCCGACATCAAGGTTTTATGCCGCGATGCCGGCGGCAAACTGCTCGGTTATGCCCTGACAGGCGCGGCGGTGACGGAAAAACTGGCCCTGAACAAAGAACTTCCGGCGCTGCTGGCGTAAATACCGGTCGTTCTGTCGGAATCACCCCCCTTTTGCCCATACATTGGCCGCGCCGACACTGGCGCGGCTCCTCGCTGCGTGCCATCCTCACTCCCGTCTGCCGCAGAGTAGAGCACCTGCGGCGCTTTGGGCGCTGCTCCGCAGAGAGCAGCACGGACATAACAACAAAAAACCGTCAAAGGGGCTTCACTAATATGCGTAAACCAGAACTCGCCGCAGCAATTGCTGAAAAAGCAGACCTCACCAAAGAGCAGGCCAACCGCGTTCTCAACGCCGTTCTCGAAGAAATCACCGGCGCCCTGCACCGTAAAGACAGCGTCACGCTGGTAGGTTTCGGCACCTTCCTGCAACGCCACCGCGGCGCCCGCACCGGCAAAAACCCGCAAACCGGTGAGCCCGTCAAAATCAAGGCCAGCAACACCGTTGCGTTCAAGCCAGGTAAATCGTTGAAAGACAGCGTCAATCCGTAATCCGTCGCCATACCCTGCGTAGCAGGGGAGCGGAACAAAGAATGGGCACGCCAACCAGGTTGGGTGCCCATTTTTTTGGTTTCGTGCCATCCCGGAAATTGATAACACAACACCGGTAGGGGCCAGCTTGCTGGCGATGGTCGTTAACGATAACGCGTGTGGACTGGATAAACGCGGCGCACGTGAGGTTATCGCCGGCAAGCCGGCTCCTACAGACTGTGTTTCGTTTGGTGTGGGAATGATGTGGCGAGTGGTCTGGCAGAAGGCTTAAAAATTGTGACTTGGTAGTCATCGTGCCGCTAATGGTTATGATCTCCTCCTAATGGAACTGGATGCTGGCGTTATGGCTTGAAGCCGTTAAACTGCCCCGGCCGTTCATTTTCTTTTTGAGGCTTGCGCATGAAATTTCGTTTTCTGCTGTGGATGTTGGGTTTGTTGATGGGCAAGGCCAGTCGGACCAATCCTGCGTTTCAGCAGCAGTTGGGCGACAAGGACCTGGTGTTTCAGCTGCAGACCCTGGACGGGAAAGTGGCGCGGCATTTCCGGATTAAGGATCAGCGAATTACCAGCAAGGCGGGCGTGTATGCCGAGCCTGCATTTGCCATCGCCTTCAAAGACGCCGCGTATGGCTTTGCCACGATGCAGGCGAAGAACAAGCAGTTGGCGTTCATGACGGGGATTCAGGACAAGTCGATTCAGATCAAGGGCAACCCGGCGCTGGTGATCTGGTTCCAGGGGCTGACCAAGTATTTGAAGCCTAAGAAGGCGAAAACTGTCGCCAAGGTTTGAGTGGGGCGGTTAAACCGGGTTGGATTCATCGCGGGCAAGCCCGCTCCCACAGGGATCATCTATGTGGGAGCGTAGCTTGCCCGCGATGCTTTCAGCCCTGAGTGAATTGCGAAGCGAGTTCGCGCAGCAATACTTCGGCTTCAAGGACTTTGCTGACCACGTCGTCGGCCTTGGCGCGGGTCAGGCCCAGGCGTTCGAGCAGGGCGTCGGGGATGTCTTCGTCGGGGCCGGAACCAATGCCGCGGCTGCGCAGCAAGCGCACGCTCAGGCACACCAGGTTCGGGTACTCGGCGTAATCGCCGTCGTAATGGGGGTCGTGCTGGAAGCGCAGCGCGGTGGCCAGTTCATCGGGCATGTCCCAGTAGCGCATCAGCCAGGCGCCGATCTGTTCGCGGCTGATGCCCAGCAAGTGTTGCTCGATGTAGCTGTGGCACAGGTGCGGGTTGACCTCCAGGTGGCGGCAGATCAGCGAGAAGTGCGGCGGGAACACGTGGGCCAGCAGCAGGTAGCCGAAGTTGTGCAGCAGGCCGGCCAGATAGGTCAGGCCGGCTTCCGGACGCTGGGCGCGCGGCATGGCGCGGGTCAGGCCTTCGATGACGGCGGCGGTGTAGATCGATTGCTGCCAGTAAGGCGTGCTGTGTTGCGGGTGGTCCTTGGGCAGGCTCAGGGTTTTGCCCAGGGCCAGGCCCAGCGCCAGGTTGATCACCAGGTCGAAACCCAGTACTCGCACGATGGCGTCTTCCACCGAACGGATCTTGCCCGGCGAAGCGTAGTACGGCGACGCTGCCCAGCTCACCACTTGCGCCGCCAGCGCCGGGTCGGTCTCGACCACGCCGGTGATGTCGTCGATGGTAGCGTTGGGGTCGACGCGCAGTTTGATGATCTTTTGCGCGGTCTCGGCCAGCGGCGGAATCTCGATGGTCGCTTCCAGGCGTTGCTGGATGCGCCGCGCGGTGAACGCCTGGACGGCCTGGGTGATTTCCTCGCGGTCGTCGTCGGGGCGGTCGAGGTTCGGGCGGATGCTGGTCAGCGCTTCGCCGAAGTTGGCGGCGCTGGCTTTATTCAGCATGGATTTGAAGGCTTCGCTGGTGATTTCCAGCAGTACGCCAGGCTCGCCGGAGTTGACCAGCACCATCGGCTCATGTAGCAGGCTTTCGTCGTACAGGCACGGTGAGCTGGTCAGTGCCGGCAGGCCGGGCAACAGGCTCAGGTTATGCTTGCCGAGCATCTTTTCCAGGCGCTCGGTCGGCACCGCAGTGAGGCGGCGGCCGGTGAGTTCGGTGAGGCGATTGAGGTCCAGCAATTGGCTTTGCGGGAACAACACCATCAGCGCACCGACGGCGTCATCAAGCAGCGCAGCCTGAACTTTGCGCGCGGGGTTCAGGCCGTGGTGGTCGAGGACTTCCTTGTAGGCAATGCCCATTTTGCCCAGCAACAGCCGAATGACCGACGGCGCGTGCGGGGTAGCGGGTGCGAGGGCAACTTCGGTCATGGTCTGTATCCGTTTTAAAACAATTGGCAGGAGTATAACCAGCTTGCTCGAACCCATCGCTCAGAAACTGAGACGGTGCTCACACTTGGCCGTATTGCTGCCCATGACGCAACCAACGATCAAGTAATGGGCTGACGTGATCGGGCCAGCGTTCGAGCAAGGCCTGAGCGGCATCGCGCACCGCCGGCAGCAGGTCGGCGTCGCGCATCAGGTCGGCGACTTTGAATTGAAGCAGACCGGTCTGCCGCGTGCCGAGCATTTCACCGGGGCCGCGCAGCTCGAGGTCTTTTTCGGCGATGACGAATCCGTCATTGGTTTCGCGCATGATGCCCAGTCGCTGGCGCCCGATCTGCGACAGCGGTGGATGGTAGAGCAACACGCAATGGCTGACGGCGCTGCCCCGCCCGACGCGACCGCGCAACTGGTGCAGTTGCGCCAGGCCGAGACGTTCCGGGTTTTCGATGATCATCAGGCTGGCGTTGGGCACGTCGACACCTACTTCGATCACGGTGGTGGCGACCAGCAGCTGCAAGTTGCCGGCCTTGAATTCGGCCATCACGGCCGCTTTTTCGGCAGGCTTCATGCGGCCGTGAATCAGCCCGACTTTCAGTTCGCCGAGCGCGGCGGTGAGGTCTTCATAAGTGGTTTCGGCGGCTTGGCAGGTCAGCTCTTCCGACTCTTCGATCAGCGTGCACACCCAATAGGCCTGTCGACCTTCGGCACAGGCGCCGCGTACCCGTTCGATGACTTCGACGCGCCGGGTGTCGGTGATCAGCACCGTGTTCACCGGGGTTCGGCCGGGCGGCAATTCGTCGAGGATCGAGGTGTCGAGGTCGGCGTAGGCACTCATGGCCAGCGTGCGCGGGATAGGCGTCGCAGTCATGATCAGTTGGTGTGGGCACATGCGCCCGCCGACGCCTTTCTGGCGTAACGCCAGGCGCTGTTGCACACCGAAGCGGTGCTGCTCGTCGATGATCACCAGTGCCAGGTTCTTGAACTGCACCTCGTCCTGGAACAGCGCGTGGGTGCCGACCACCATCGGCGTGCCATTGGCGATTTGCTCCAGCGCGGCCACACGGTTTTTGCCCTTGAGCTTGCCGGCCAGCCACGCGACTTCGATGCCCAAGGGTTCGAGCCAGCGCTTGAAGGTGATGAAGTGCTGCTCGGCGAGAATTTCGGTGGGCGCCATCAGGGCGACCTGATAACCAGCCTCCAATGCTTGCAATGCAGCCAACGCCGCGACCACGGTCTTGCCCGCGCCGACATCACCTTGAATCAAGCGCAGCATCGGCTCGTGTTGACTGAGGTCGTAGGCGATTTCGTTGCCCACCCGCTGTTGTGCACCCGTGGGGCTGAAGCCGAGATTGGCCAGGTATTGGGCCGGTAGCTTCGTGGCTTTGGGCATGGCCGGCGCGCGCAGCGAACGCATGCTCTCGCGCAGGCGTTGCTGGGACAGTTGATGGGTCAGCAGTTCTTCGAAGGCCAGGCGGTGCTGGGCCCAGTGGTGGCCGAGGGCGAGTTCGTCGACATCGGCATCGGCCGGCGGATGATGCAGGTAGCGGATCGCATCGGCCAGCGGTGCCAATTGATAGTCGCGGGCGAGTTCGGTCGGCAGCCAGTCGGGCAGGCTGGTGGGGCCGAGTAATGTCAGGGTCTGCATGCACAGTTGGCGCAAGCGTTGCTGCGTCAGGCCTTCGGTGAGCGGGTACACCGGCGTCAGGGTTTCGTCCACCGGCGGCGGCTCGTCGCCGGTAATGGCGCGGTATTCCGGGTGGTAGATTTCCAGACCCGACGCACCGGGTCGCGCTTCGCCGTAGCAGCGAATTCGCGTGCCGCGCTTGAGGCCTTCTTTCTGGGCGTTACTGAAATGGTAGAAGCGCAGACTGAGCCCGCCGGTGCCGTCCTGCAAGCGCACCACCAGGCTGCGGCGTCGGCCCATGACCACGTCGGCGCCGCTGACCGTGCCTTCGATCACGGCGTCCTGCCCCGGGCGCAACGCACCGATCGGGACTACGCGCGTGCGATCCTGGTAACGCAATGGCAGGTGAAACAGGACGTCCTGGAGATTTTCCAGGCCGACCTTGGCCAGTTTCTCGGCCATGGCTTCGCCGACACCCTTGAGTGCCGTCACCGACACTTGCGACAACTCGGTCATGACGCTTGCTTAGCCGGCCACCACCGGTGCGGATGGCTTGGCCACCGAGCACAGGCGAATGGAGTCAGCGAGGATTTCAATGGCTTTTGGACGCGGGAAGCTCGCACGCCAGGCAATGGCCACGGTACGAAACGGCACCGGCGCCGACAACGGCCGAACTTCGATCACGCCTGGGGCGTAGTGATGGCTGTCGACCGCCGACAGCGGCAGGATCGACACGCCAAGGCCGGAGGCGACCATGTGGCGGATGGTTTCCAGCGAGCTGGATTCCACCGTGGTGTGTTTGGCGCCGTCGTTGCCTTTGGTCAGGGTCGGGCAGGCTTCCAGCACTTGATCGCGGAAGCAGTGGCCTTCGCCGAGCAGCAGCAGGCTCTTGTCATTGAGCAGGCTGGCGTCGATGGATTCTTTTTGCGTCCATGGGTGCTGGGCCGGCATCAGGACGTAGAACGGCTCGTCGTAGAGCTGCAGGGTCAGGACGTCGGCTTCATTGAACGGCAGGGCGATGATGATCGCGTCGAGCTCGCCGTTGCGCAGCTTGTCACGCAGGATGTGGGTGAAGTTTTCTTCGATGTACAACGGCATCTGCGGGGCAACCCGGTGCAGTTGCGGGATCAGGTGCGGGAACAGATACGGGCCGACGGTGTAGATCGCGCCGACTTTCAGCGGGGCGGTCAGCTGGTTCTTGCCGGCTTGTGCCAGCTCGCGAATGCCTTGGGCCTGTTCCAGGACTTTCTGTGCCTGGGCCACGATGCCTTCGCCAACCGGGGTCAGGCGCACGGCGCTTTTGCTGCGCTCGAAAATCAGCACACCGAGTTCGTCTTCGAGCTTTTTCACGCCTACCGAAAGGGTCGGCTGGCTGACGTGGCAACGCTCGGCCGCGTGGCCGAAGTGCTGCTCTTGGGCGAGGGTAACGATGTAGCGTAATTCTGTGAGGGTCATAGCAAGCGTCCATGAAGTTGCGGGCCAAGCATAACGCTTGCAATCGATAGACGCACGTTATCAGACAGTATGTGCTGAGTGACACCGGGTAATGCGCGTTTGCCGTTTCCAGATATGCGAAAGGCACCTTTTCGGTGCCTTTCGCGTATCGCCGCAGAACCTGTTGAAGCGACCAACATTAATCAGCGCCGGCGTTTGTCTATCGAGTAAACAAAGGGTGCAACGATTTCGATGGAGCCATTTTTGAGCATGTCGGCCGGAGGTTTGGGCAGCGGCTGCGCACGGCGGATCATGTCCAGGGTCGCCCTGTCCAGATCGGCAGTGCCTGAGGCGCCCACCAGCTCGAATGACAGGACGTTGCCTTCGGCATCCACCACGAAACGCAGGCGGTTAATGCCTTCCTTTCCCCGTGCCTGTGCACTGGGCGGGTACTTTTTGTACTTTTGCAGGTGCGCCAGCAAGGTGCCTTCCCAACTGGCCTTGGCCGCTAGTTGAGCTGCCGATGGCCCTGGAGCGGGCTGAGCGGATTTCTCCGTTGGTGCCGGCGTTGGTGGTTCTTCGCTCGGTTTTGCTTCGGACGGCTTTTCCTTCGGCGGTTCCGGTTTTTTCTCCACAGGCTTGGGCGGTTGAGGCTTCGGCTTGGGTTTGACCGGTTTGGGCACCGCGATTTCCGCCTTCGGCGCTTCGGCGAGTTTCGGTATCGGCAGTTCCTCTACCGGGGCCGGTGGCTGTGGCGGGGTGACGACCTTTGGCGGAGCAGGCGGTGGCGGGGCGGGAAGCGGCGCCAGCTCGACCATCATTGCCTGGGGTGGCAATTCGATGGGCGGGCGGGCGGTCCAGTTCACGGCCAGCGCGATGGCCAGCGCATGAACGCCGAGCACCACGGCCAGGCTACCGCCATATCGCGTCAGCTTTTGGCGCGTCGTGATCATTTCTTGACTGCCGACTCGAGACCGACCAGACCCACCTTCAGGTAACCGGCGGAGCGCAGGGTGTCCATCACGCTCATGAGGTCGCCGTAATCCACGCCTTTATCGGCCTGGAAGAAGATCGTCGTGTCTTTCTTGCCCTGGGTCTTGGCGTCGAGCGTGGCGCCGAGTGCTTCGGCCTTCACTTCATCTTCGCCGAGGAACAGGCGTTGGTCAGCCTTGACGCTGAGGAACACCGGTTTTTCCGGCCGTGGCGCCGGTTTGGCGGTGGACGCGGGCAGGTCGACTTTGATGTCCACAGTGGCCAGCGGCGCCGCCACCATGAAGATGATCAACAGCACCAGCATCACGTCGATGAACGGCGTGACGTTGATTTCGTGATTCTCGGCCAGATCGTCGTCTGCGCCTTCTTTCAAATGCAGGCCCATGGCCGATTACCCCACTTTCACCATGTGCGGTTGCGAGCTGCGCTCGGGCTGGTGGTCGAGGTCGCGGCTGACCAGCAGCAGCACCTGTGCCGACGCGTCGGACACCTGAGCCTTGTAGCCGGCGATGGAGCGGGCAAACACGTTGTAGATTACGACCGCTGGAATCGCTGCGACCAGCCCCAGGGCGGTGGCCAACAAGGCCTCGGCAATGCCGGGAGCCACGACGGCGAGGTTGGTGGTCTGGGTTTTGGCGATGCCGATGAAGCTGTTCATGATGCCCCACACGGTACCGAACAGGCCCACGAATGGCGCGGTTGAACCGATGGTGGCAAGCACGCCGGTGCCGCTGCTCATGTTGCGACCACAGGCCGCCACCAGGCGCTCGAGGCGGAAGCTGACGCGTTCCTTGATGCCTTCTTTTTCGCGACTGTTAACCGACAGGCGCATCTCTTCGAGAGCGTCGTGCACCAACAGATTGGCGAGGGTGCCTTCCTTCGCCGCCGTGACGCTGGCTTCCTTGAGCGAGGCAGATTTTTTCAGCTGGGCGATTTCACTGCGCAGACGGCGCTTGGCGCCCATCAGCTCCAGGCCTTTGGCGATCCAGATGGTCCAGGTGATGATCGAAGCGATGGCCAGGCCGATCATCACGATTTTCACGATGATGTCGGCGTTTTTGTACATGCCCCACGGCGACAGGTCGTGGGCCATGCCCAGGGAGTTGTCGGCTTCGAGTACTTCGGGAGCGTCTTCGCCGGCGATCGCTTGGGTCTGCGCTGGGTCGGTGGCGACCGGAGTGACAACCGGGGCGGCGTGATCGGCTGAAGCCGGTGCGGTGGCGGAGGCCGGAGTGGCCGGCGTTTGCGCGTCAGCGAACGCGGCGGCAGGCGCCACTATCAGGCTGAACAGCAGGGCGGCCACCGCGCTCCAGGCACGAGGTCGTTTGGTTGGCAAAGCGGAGAGTTGATTACATGTCATGCTGGGCCGGACCTGAGAGGAAAATTCGATTAATGTTCTTCCAGGCCTCGTGAGGCCGAGAACAAAGTGGCGTGCATTATTGCAATTAATTCTTGTTAACAAAAGCGATAGAGTCTTTTTTTTCCTGCATTGCTAACCGCTCGTCCACTGTCGGCGTTAGCTTATCCGTTTCCGAGAGGAGTTTTTTTGATGTCCGCACCTTCTGTTCTGATCGCCGGTTGCGGTGATGTCGGCAGTCGTCTGGCCACGCAATTATTGGCTTTGGGGTGGGAGGTTCATGGCCTGCGGCGTGACATTTCACGTTTGCCCGAGGGGATCATCGGCGTTGCGGGCGACTTGTTCAATGAGGACTGTCCGGCCACCTGGCCAATCGGCGCCGTGGACTACCTGGTGTATTGCGCGGCCGCTACCGATCACGATGAAGCCGGTTACCGCGCTGCTTATGTCCAGGGCTTGCAACACGTTCTGGGCTGGTTGAACGACTATGGGCAGGTTCCTGAACGCTTGTTGTTCGTTTCCAGCAGCAGTGTTTACGGGCAGCAGGAGGGCGAGTGGGTTGACGAGACTTCGCCAGCCGTGGCGGCGGGCTATTCCGGGCGCGTGATGCTCGAAGCCGAGCAGATTGCCCTTAAGAGCGGCATCCCGGCCAGCATTGTACGGTTGACCGGTATTTACGGTCCGGGCCGCGAGTGGTTGCTGACCCAGGTTCGCCGGGGCTATCGCGTGGCGGTCGATCCACCGTTGTATGCCAATCGGATCCATGCCGATGACGCTGCAGGGTTGATGGCGTTTTTGCTTGAGGCCGCTCGACGTGGCGTGGCGTTGGAGGATGTCTATATCGGCGTCGATGACGCGCCCGCCGCGTTGGCGGATGTGGTGGGTTGGTTACGCGAGTATCTGGGTGTGACCGAATGGGCAGACGATGCCAGCGTGCGCCGCACCGGAAGCAAACGCTGCAGTAATGCGCGGGCAAAAGCCTTGGGCTGGGCGCCGAAGTATCCGAGTTTTCGCGAAGGGTATGCAGCGATTCTTGAAGGGCGCTGCTGACGTTCAGGCTCCACAAACACCTGTGGGAGCGAGCAAGCTCGCTCCCACAGGTGTTTGTGTATTGCTTACTGCTTCTCGAGCAGCCACTTGCGATCACCCGGCGTGAACGAAGGCATCTCGTCTGCCTGTGCGGTGTTCACGGTCTGGAAGATTTCCAGTTCTTTGCCTTTACGGGTAAAGATCCACGCATTTCCTTGCCCGTTGAGTTGCAGCCACATGTTGTCGTTGCCGCCGCTCATGGACGCGCAGTCACCGGCCAGGCAAAGTGCGTAGCGATCAGTGTTCGGCAAACCGGTCACCTGGCCGTCGGCCTGGAACTGCACGGTATTGCCTTCGCCCGGACCGCTGACGATTTTCCAGCTACCGCCCATGTAAGCCGAATACAGCGCGCGTTCGAAGCTGGCGCCAATCGGTGCGCCCTCCGGTACCGGGATCAGTGCGCGGTCGAAGACTTGCGCCGGCTCGTTGTCGCTGGCGGACTGGCTAAGTTGCTTGCCGTCACGTTTCAACTCGCTGGCCGAGCTGCCATAAAAGTCGATTTTCCAGGCGCCGGACTCTTCGCCCAGCATCTTGCCTTCGACATTTTCAAAGCCATTGGTGTAGCGGGCCTGACCGGCCTTGGTGTTGACGTTCCATTCCAGGTTCGGGCCATAGGTCTGGAGCGCCTCACGCAGGGGGACGCCTTTGGATGCAGTATCGATCGCCGCCTGATTGATCCAGGTGCCGCTGATATCACGGTCGGCAGGGTTGCTGGCACAACCGCCCAAGAACAGGGCGAGCAGCGAGAGAGCAAGCGCTTTGCGCATGGTGGAATCCTATCAAGCTTTCTTTACAGCAGAGCAGTCGGCGCAGCCAGAGGCTGCGCCGGACGCATTACTCGATGACCAGAATGGCATCCATTTCAACCTGCGAACCCTTTGGCAGGGCGGCTACGCCAATGGCGGCGCGCGCTGGGTACGGTTGGTCGAAGTACTTGCCCATGATCTCGTTGACCTTGGCGAAGTGGCTCAGGTCGGTGAGGAAGATGTTCAGCTTGACGATGTCCTTGAACGAGCCGCCGGCGGCTTCAGCCACGGCCTTGAGGTTCTCGAAGACCTGGACGGTCTGGGCTTCGAAGCCTTCAACCAGTTCCATGGTTTTTGGGTCCAGAGGAATCTGACCCGACATGTAAACGGTGTTGCCAGCCTTGATCGCCTGGGAGTAAGTACCGATGGCGGCCGGGGCCTTGTCGCTGGTGATAACGGTCTTGGTCATTGATGACTCCTTGTAATGGGTGGCTTAGGCGCGCATCCGGGTGATGCGGATCACCCCGGTCAGGGCGCGCAGTTTCTTGATCACGCGGGCCAGGTGCACGCGGTCGTGCACGCTGACCACCAGTTGGACCACGCTGATGCGACCATCGCGTTCGTCCATGCTGATTTTTTCGATGTTGCCGTCGGCCGCGTTGACGCTGCTGGCCAGCAGGGCGATCAGGCCACGCTGGTGTTCCAGCTCGACGCGCAGTTCGACATTGAATTCGCCGGTGACGTCCTTGGCCCACGAGAGCTGGATGCATTTTTCCGGATTGTGGCGGATTTCGCTGATGTTGCGGCAGTTGTCCAGGTGCACGACCATGCCTTTGCCCGCGGACAGGTGGCCGACAATCGGGTCGCCCGGGATCGGCGTGCAGCACTTGGCGTAGCTGAGCACCAGGCCTTCTGTGCCGCGAATCGCCAGTGGACCTTCCGGGCTCGGCAGCTGTTCGCCTTCGCCGAGCAGGCGTCGGGCGACGACGTAGGCCATGCGATTGCCCAGGCCGATGTCTTCCAGCAGGTCTTCGATCAGCTCGAGGCGATACTCGGTGAGCATCGCCTTGACGCGCTCGGCCGGGATTTTTTCCAGCGTGCTGTCGAAGCCGTTGAGGACTTTGTTCAGCAGGCGTTCGCCCAGGCTGATGGACTCGGAGCGGCGTTGCAGTTTCAGTGCATGGCGAATGTGCGTACGCGCCTTGCCGGTGACCACGAAGTTGAGCCACGCCGGGTTCGGGCGCGCGCCCGGAGCACTGACGATTTCGACCGTGGAGCCACTTTGCAGGGGTTCGGACAGCGGTGCGAGTCGACGGTTGATCCGGCAGGCAATGCAGCTGTTGCCGACGTCGGTGTGCACCGCATAGGCGAAGTCGACTGCCGTGGAGCCCTTGGGCAACTCCATGATCCGGCCTTTGGGCGTGAACACATAGACCTCGTCCGGGAACAGGTCGATCTTCACACTTTCGATGAATTCCAGCGAGTTGCCGGCGCGCTGCTGCATTTCCAGCACGCCTTTGACCCATTGGCGCGCGCGGGCGTGAGTGCCTTTTGGCTGCTCGTCGCCGCTGGATTTATACAGCCAATGGGCGGCGATGCCGTTGTTGGCCATCTCTTCCATTTCGCGGGTGCGGATCTGGATTTCGATCGGAACGCCATGCATGCCGAACAGCGTCGTGTGCAGCGACTGATAGCCGTTGGCCTTGGGGATTGCGATGTAATCCTTGAAGCGACCCGGCAGCGGCTTGTACAAATTATGCACAGCACCCAGGACGCGGTAGCAGGTGTCGACCTTGTCGACGATGATCCGGAACGCGTAGACGTCCATGATCTCGTTGAAGGCCCGACGTTTGCCGCGCATTTTCTTGTAGATGCCGTAGAGGTGTTTCTGACGACCGCTGACCTCGCCCTGAATGCCATCAACGGCCAGGCAGTGGCTGAGGGATTCCTCGATCTTGTTGACGATTTCCTTGCGGTTGCCCCGGGCGCGCTTGACCGCCTGGTAGATTCGCGCGGAACGCATCGGGTGCATGGCCTTGAAGCCGAGGTCTTCGAATTCTATGCGGATCGCGTGCATGCCCAGCCGATTGGCAATGGGCGCATAGATTTCCAGGGTTTCCTTGGCGATGCGACGGCGTTTTTCGCCGGACAGCACTTCCAGCGTGCGCATGTTGTGCAGGCGGTCGGCCAGCTTGACCAGGATCACGCGAATGTCGCGTGCCATGGCCATGGCCATTTTCTGGAAGTTTTCAGCCTGGGCTTCGGCCTTGGTCTCGAAGTTCATCTGGGTCAGTTTGCTGACCCCGTCGACCAATTCGGCCACGGTTTCGCCGAACTGCGCTTGCAGCGCTTCCTTGGCAATGCCGGTGTCTTCGATCACGTCATGCAGCATGGCTGCCATCAGGCTCTGATGGTCCATATGCATTTCGGCAAGAATATTCGCCACCGCGAGAGGGTGCGTGACGTACGCCTCGCCACTGCGGCGGCGTTGGCCGTCGTGGGCTTGTTCGGCGTAGAAATACGCCCGGCGGACCAGGTTGACCTGGTCCTTGCCGAGGTAGGTCGATAAGCGATCGGCGAGGGCGTCTATGCTCGGCATGATGACTCCTGCCGCAAGCTGTGATCCCGCGCCGTGCTACGTCGACCAGGCATAGGCTTAGACGGCCTCGTTGGACTCGTCCTCGAATGCAGCAAAAAGCGGTTCATCTTCAACGATTTCGGCTTCGGCGATAGCTGCGTAGTCGATCAGGCCTTCAGCGATTTCACGCAGGGCGACGACGGTAGGCTTGTCGTTTTCCCATGCTACTTTCGGCTCTTTGCCGCCGGTGGCCAGTTGACGGGCACGCTTGGTAGAGAGCATGACCAGCTCAAAGCGGTTATCCACGTGTTCTAGGCAGTCTTCAACGGTTACGCGGGCCATGGTCTTCCTCGTAGCAAATGCAATATGCGCGCTGCCCGGATGGGCGAGCGGACTCAACAGTTTAAAAAATCACCAGCGATTAGGGAAGCGCTGATTTTTGACCAGGCCCTTCAACGCGCTGCAAGTGCCAATGTAAAGCCCTTGCAGCGGTTTTGGGAAGAGCTGATTAGTCGAGCAATTCAGCCAGCAACTTGCCAAAACGCTGTTGTTGGCGTTTTTGTTGCAGCTGATTGGCGCGGAAAATCGCCTTCAGATCGTTCAGTGCGTGGGCGAAATCGTCGTTGATGATCAGGTAGTCGTAGTCGACGTAGTGGCTCATTTCGCTGACCGCTTCGCGCATCCGGCCGTCGATGATCTCGTCGCTGTCCTGGCCACGGTTGGTCAGGCGCTGGTGCAGGGCCTGAAGCGATGGCGGCAGAATGAAGATCGAGCGGGCCTTGGGCATCAGTTGACGCACTTGCTCGGCGCCCTGCCAGTCGATTTCCAGGATCAGGTCGTGGCCTTCGTCGAGGGTCTGCTGCAGGTGGCTTTGCGAGGTGCCATAGAGGTTGCCGAAGACCTCGGCGCGCTCGAGGAAATCCCCGTGCTCGATCATCTTCACGAACTCGCTGCGCTCGACGAAGTGGTAGTTCACGCCGTTCACTTCACCGGGGCGCATGGCACGGGTGGTATGGGAGATCGAGACGCGGATCTCCGGATCGGCGTCGGTCAGGGCCTTGACCAGGCTGCTTTTGCCCGCGCCCGAAGGGGCGGAAATGATGTACAGGGTGCCGGTGCTGTGGGTCATGTCGGGAATGCCTTACTCAATATTCTGCACTTGTTCGCGCATCTGCTCGATCAACACCTTGAGGTTGACCGCAGCCTGGGTGCTGCGCGGGTCGAAGGCTTTGGAGCCCAGTGTGTTGGCTTCGCGGTTGAGTTCCTGCATCAGGAAATCCAGGCGCCGCCCGGCAGCGCCACCGGACTTGAGTACCCGGCGAACTTCGATGATGTGAGTGCTCAGGCGATCCAGTTCTTCGGCGACGTCGCTTTTTTGCGCGAGCATGACCATTTCCTGCTCCAGGCGCTGCGGGTCCATCTCGGCTTTCATGTCGGCGAAGCGGTCGAGGACCTTCTGGCGCTGGGTGGCGAGCATCTGCGGGACCAGTTCGCGCAAGGTCACCACGTCTTCTTCAATGGAGGTCAGGCGCTCGTTGATCAACCGCGCCAGCTCTGCGCCTTCGCGCTCGCGACCGGCCTTGAGTTCCTTCAGGCCCTGGTTGAACAGTGCGAGTGCTTCGGCGTTCAGCGCTTGCGGGTCGGTGGCATCGCCTACCAGTACGCCGGGCCAGGCCAGGACTTCGAGAGGGTTCAGCGCTGCCGGATTTTTGATCAGGCTGGCGATCGTCTCGGCGGCGGCGACCAATTGCGCGGCGCGCGCCTGATCGACTTGCAGCGGTTTGCCGGTGTTTTCTTCGGTGAAGCGCAGGGTGCATTCGAGCTTGCCTCGGGACACGCCCTGGCGCAGGGCTTCGCGAACGGCGCCTTCGAGGTCACGAAAAGACTCGGGCAGACGCAAATGGGGTTCCAGGTAGCGGCTGTTGACCGAGCGCAGTTCCCAGCTCAGGGTGCCCTGAACGCCGGCTTTTTCGACGCGGGCGAAGGCGGTCATGCTGTGCACCATGGAGGTACCTCGCAATGCAGATCGGCCGGAACAGCGATTCCGGTCATCCGATATCAATGAATTTAAGCCGACTGGCAGCAAAGGCGCAGGATTGTAGCGCAGTGGCGCGGATGCGCCCAAACACAGGCTGTCACAAATGGCTGCAACGCTCCGGTGACAGGCTGTTCAGAGCCTTCGGTCGTCGGAGGTTTTTTTTAGAAGTGCCCAGCGGTGGCCGTCGGCTCTATAATGCTCCGCAGTTTTCCGTCCCCGTACAGGTATCCCTTATGAAACGTCCAAGTGGTCGCGCTGCCGATCAGCTCCGCTCGATCCGCATTACCCGCAACTACACCAAACACGCCGAGGGATCTGTACTGGTCGAGTTCGGTGATACCAAAGTCATCTGCACTGTCAGCGTGGAAAACGGCGTGCCGCGTTTTCTCAAAGGTCAGGGCCAAGGCTGGTTGACCGCCGAATACGGCATGCTGCCGCGTGCCACCGGCGAGCGTAACCAGCGTGAAGCGAGTCGCGGCAAGCAAGGCGGCCGTACCCTGGAAATTCAGCGTCTGATCGGTCGTTCCCTGCGCGCCGCGCTGGACATGTCCAAACTGGGCGACGTCACCCTGTATGTCGACTGCGACGTGATCCAGGCCGACGGCGGCACCCGCACCGCGTCCATCACTGGCGCCATGGTTGCCCTGGTCGATGCCTTGAAAGTGATCAAGAAGCGCGGCGGCCTCAAGGGCGGCGACCCGCTCAAGCAAATGATCGGTGCCGTTTCGGTGGGCATGTATCAGGGCGAGCCAGTGCTTGACCTCGATTACCTGGAAGACTCGGCCGCCGAGACCGACCTGAACGTGGTGATGACCAGTACCGGTGGCTTCATCGAAGTCCAGGGCACTGCCGAAGGCGCGCCGTTCCAGCCTGAAGAGCTGAACGCCATGCTGGAGCTGGCGAAGAAAGGCATGAACGAGATCTTCGACCTGCAAAAGGCTGCGCTGGCTGACTAACCGGAATGTTCCAGGCAAGGAGGACGCCATGAGTGATGAACAGCAACTGCTTCCCACCCCGAGCAAAGAAGCTCGGCAGTGGGCGATGTTTTGTCACTTGTCCGCCTTGCTTGGGATCTGGATTCCGTTCGGTACCTTGATTGGCCCGTTGATTCTCTGGCAGATGAAGCGCGAGATGGACCCGTTTGTCGATGCACAAGGCAAGGAGGCGCTGAACTTTCAGCTTACCGTTGCTATTGCATCCGCCATTTGCTTTCTGCTGATGGTAGTCATCATCGGGTTCTTCCTGTTAGGACTGATCGCGATCGGTGCGTTAGTGCTGACGATCATTGCTGGCGTGAAGGCCAATGAAGGGGTGCCTTATCGGTATCCGTTCACTTGGCGCCTGATCAAATAAGCAACCCGTCCCCTGTGGGCGCAAGTTGTTGTCCAGAAAAGTCGACTTTACTCGGTCGTCTGTCCCGATTTAAGTCAATGCTTCAACTTCGGAGTGTTGGCTCTTCTAAATACAGCTGAATGTTTCAAGTTGTGTGTAACAGTTGCCATTACGGAATTCAGGCGCTGCAGACATTTTCTCACACACTTGTATGGATTCGTCTTACACGTTTAGTCACAACTGCAAGGCTTCATCACGGCCTGTCTGCTTGGCAATGGGGCTGCGTGGTTGATAAGGTTGCGCCAAGTAATATTCATCAAGAAATATTTCGATATATTCAAACCATTGACGGTACTTGAATCTCAATTAATCAGCGTTGATATATCAACCTGTTCAAGAGGCGAGTCCAGGTAAAAAGTTCGCCCCTGAATATATGTAAATGAATTATCACAATGCTTCAGCTCGATTTTTACGGAACACTTGTGGCTGCCTCCCTGGTGCTGTTACTGGGGCGCGGACTTGTCACGCGCGTTGGTTTTTTACGGACCTACAATATCCCTGAGCCTGTAGCAGGCGGTCTGCTGGTTGCTCTGGTTCTTCTGGCCTTGCGAAGCCTGGACATTGAAGTTCGATTTGATACATCGCTGCAAACACCCTTGATGTTGGCGTTTTTTGCGACCATTGGCTTGAGTGCAGACTTCGCCAGCTTGAAGAAAGGCGGGCGCGTAGTGGGGGTTTTTCTACTGGCGGTCATTGGGCTTCTGGTGGTTCAGAATGCCATGGGCATCGGTCTCGCAACGGCGTTGGGGCTCGATCCGTTGATGGGCCTGTTGACAGGCTCCGTTACGCTGGCGGGTGGGCACGGTACAGGCGCTGCGTGGAGCGCGACGTTCAGCGAGAAGTATGGTCTGGCTTCTGCTTCCGAGCTTGCGATGGCTTCTGCAACGTTTGGCCTGGTGCTGGGTGGATTGATTGGTGGGCCGGTCGCTCGCCTGCTCATCAACCGTGTCCAGGTACCCGGTCTCGAGCAAGCAAAGCCAGGGATGCCAAAGGGCTTCGAGCAGCCGAACAGAGAGCGTTCAATCACGCCATTTTCGTTTATCGAGACACTCGCCCTGATCGCGGTCAGCTTGCTGGTGGGTTCACTCCTGAACGGCCTGCTGAAGGACACGGCCTTCGAGCTGCCAACGTTCGTTTGCGTCTTGTTCGTGGGTGTGGTTTTGCGTAATGGGCTTTCGGCGCTTGGCTTGTATCAGGTGTTTGAGCGTGAAGTTTCCGTGCTGGGTAATGTCAGCTTGTCGCTGTTTCTGGCGATTGCGCTGATGTCACTCAAGCTTTGGGACCTGGCCGCACTGGCTTTGCCCATTTTCATTATCCTGGCTGCGCAAACGCTGGTCATGGCGCTGTTTGCGATGTTCGTGACCTTCAGGGTCATGGGCGGCAACTACGATGCGGCAGTGCTGGCAGCAGGACACTGCGGGTTCGGGCTGGGCGCCACGCCAACGGCGATCGCTAACATGCAAGCGGTGACTCAGCGTTACGGACCTTCGCAGATAGCGTTTCTAGTGGTGCCGATGGTGGGAGCTTTCTTCATCGACATCATTAATGTGATCGTGATCAAGTCGTACCTTGCGTTGCCGATCTTCGCCGCTGCCTGAAGATCCGAACACCGCCGATGATCCAAAAAAATGCCCGTATCTTGCGATACGGGCATTTTTTCATTCGGCACAACGCTTAGATGGTCAGCGTCCAGTCGTAGTCCACGATCAGCGGCGCGTGTTGCGAGAAGCGCGGCTGGCGCGGCAAGCGTGCGCTGCGTACGAAACGACGCAGGCCCGGGGTCAGCAGCTGATAGTCGAAACGCCAACCGAGGTTGAGCATTTCGGCTTGTTCGTTATCCGGCCACCAGCTGTACTGATCGCCTTCACGGCTGACTTCGCGCAGGGCATCGACATAGCCCATGTTGCCGACAATCTCGTCCATCCAGGCACGTTCAGGTGCCAGGAAGCCCGGGGATTGCTGGCTGTCGCGCCAGTTCTTGATATCCAGCTTCTGTTGCGCCACGTACAGCGAGCCACAATAGATGTACTCGCGACGTTTGCGTCGCTGTTTATCGAGATAACGGGCGAAGTCGTCCATTAGCTTGAACTTCTGGTTCAAGTCTTCATCGCCGTTCTGCCCCGAAGGGAGCAGCAAGGTCGCGATGCTGACCTTGTCGAAATCGGCTTGCAGGTAGCGCCCGTAGCGGTCGGCCGTCTCGAAACCAAGACCGCTGATGACAGCCTTCGGTTGCAGCCGCGAATACAAAGCCACGCCACCTTGGGCGGGGACTTCGGCATCGCAGGCATAAAGGAAGTATCCATCCAGTTGGAAGGCTGGATCGTCCAGTTCAAAGGCGGAGGCGCGGGTGTCCTGCAGGCAGATGACGTCGGCATTCTGTGCTTGCAGCCAACTGAGCAAACCACGCTCGACTGCTGCCTGAATACCATTGACGTTCACACTGATGATCCGCATAAATGGCCCCAAAAATCGCGTGCGTGTATGATACACGGCGTCAAGCTAATTAGCTAAATCCGTGGTATTTGGGGTTTTTCCATGCAAGCGTATCAACGCGATTTCATTCGTTTTGCCATCGATCGCGGCGTTTTGCGCTTCGGTGAGTTCACCCTGAAGTCCGGACGTACCAGTCCTTACTTCTTCAATGCGGGCCTGTTCAATACGGGTTCTGCCCTGGCGCAGCTGGGGCGTTTCTACGCCGCAGCCATCGCCGAGAGCGGTATTTCCTTCGATGTGCTGTTCGGTCCGGCCTACAAAGGCATCCCGTTGGCGGCAACCACCGCCGTGGCATTGGCCGAGCATCACAACCGTGACCTGCCCTGGTGCTTCAACCGCAAGGAAGCCAAGGCCCACGGCGAAGGCGGCAGCCTGGTCGGCGCGCCATTGACCGGTAACGTACTGATCATCGACGACGTGATCACCGCTGGCACCGCCATCCGTGAAGTGATGCAGATCATCGCGTCCCAGGAAGGCGCCAAGGCCGCTGGCGTGTTGATCGCCCTGAACCGTCAGGAGCGTGGCAACGGCGAGCTGTCGGCGATCCAGGAAGTGGAGCGCGACTTCGGCATTCCGGTGATCAGCATCGTTTCGCTGAATCAGGTATTGGAATTCCTGGCCGACGATCCACAACTCAAGCAGCACTTGCCGGCGGTAGAAGCGTACCGCGCCCAGTTCGGCGTTTAACTGCAATGCCCCTGTAGGAGCGAGCTTGCTCGCGATGCCCTTCAGGGCGCCGCTTTTCGCCAGACACCCCGCGTTATCGTTGACGTCTTTCGCGAGCAAGCTCGCTCCTACAGGGATTGTGGAATAAAAAAGACCCCGCTCAGCCAGGCTGAGCGGGGTCTTTTTTATTTGCGCGATCGCTTAGTGACGCTTGCGATTGCTGATCAAGGTGCCCACACCGGTATCGGTGAAGATTTCCAGCAGGATCGCATTCGGCACGCGACCGTCGATGATCAGCGAGCTGCCGACGCCGCCCTGAACCGCTTCCAGTGCGCAACGGATCTTCGGCAACATGCCGCCGTAGATCGTGCCATCGGCGATCAGATCGTCGACTTGCTGAGTGCTCAGGCCGGTCAGGACCTTGCCCGACTTGTCCATCAGGCCGGCAATGTTGGTCAGCAGCATCAGCTTCTCGGCTTTTAGCGCTTCGGCGACTTTACCGGCCACCAGGTCAGCATTGATGTTGTAAGACTCGCCGTTCTCACCGACGCCGATCGGCGCGATCACCGGAATGAAGTTGCCTTTGACCAGCAGGTTCAGCAGTTCGGTGTTGATCCCGACCACTTCGCCCACCTGGCCGATGTCGATGATTTCCGGTTGGGTCATCTCCGGCGTCTGGCGAGTGACGGTGAGCTTCTTCGCGCGGATCAGCCCGGCGTCTTTACCGGTCAGGCCGATGGCGCTGCCGCCATGGCGGTTGATCAGGTTGACGATGTCCTTGTTGACCTGGCCACCGAGAACCATTTCCACAACGTCCATGGTCGCTGCGTCGGTGACGCGCATGCCATCGACGAAATGGCTTTCGATCGACAGGCGCTTGAGCAAATCACCGATTTGCGGACCGCCGCCGTGAACGACTACCGGGTTGATGCCCACGGCTTTCATCAGCACGATGTCGCGGGCGAAGCCGGTTTTCAGCTCCTCGCTTTCCATCGCGTTGCCGCCGTATTTGATCACCAGCGTCTTGCCGACATAACGGCGAATGTAGGGCAGTGCTTCGGACAGGACCTTGGCGGTGTTGGCGGCGGCTTCGCGTTCGAGGGTCATTCAGGGCTCCGGTGCTTCAATAAATCAAAACGGTAGTTGGAGATCAGGTGCAACACGCTTCAGTTGGACTTTGAAGACGTCCTTGATGCGCTGCAATTCAGCCTCGTCATCGGCCTCGAAACGCAGCACCAGCACCGGTGTGGTGTTGGATGCGCGAACCAGGCCCCAGCCTTTGGCATAGTCGACTCGCACGCCGTCAATGGTGGTCAGGTCGGCGCCTGCGCCCCACTGCGCGTCGTGCAGTGCATCAATGATGCTGAATTTGCTCTCTTCGGTCACATGGATATTGATTTCCGGCGTAGAAATATCATTCGGGAAGGTCGCGAACAGCTCTTCGGCCGATGATTTTTCCTTGCTGAGGATCTCCAGTAGCCGCGCGGCGCTGTAAATGCCGTCGTCGAAACCGAACCAGCGCTCCTTGAAGAAGATGTGCCCGCTCATTTCGCCGGCCAGCAGGGCGCCGGATTGTTTCATTTTCTTTTTGATCAGCGAGTGACCGGTCTTCCACATCAGCGGACGTCCGCCGTATTCCTTGATCAGCGGGATCAGGCGACGGGTGCATTTGACGTCGAAGATGATTTCCGCGTCCGGGTTGCGCGCCACCACATCGCGGGCGAACAGCATCAGCAGACGGTCCGGATAGACGATGCTGCCCGTGTTGGTCACGACGCCGACGCGATCGCCATCGCCGTCGAAGGCCAGGCCGATATCAGCGTTGGTTTCCTTGACCTTGGCGATCAGGTCAACGAGGTTTTCAGGCTTGCCCGGATCCGGGTGATGGTTCGGGAAGTTGCCGTCGACTTCGCAGAACAACGGAATGACTTCGCAGTTCAACGCTTCGATCAATTGCGGAGCGATCACACCGGCCGCGCCATTGCCGCAGTCCACGACCACTTTCAGGCGACGGGCCAGTTTGACGTCCTGGACGATTTCGGTGGTGTAACGGTCGAGGATCTCGACGTTGGTGATGCTGCCCTTGCCGCTGCTCAGGTCGTTGGTCTTGAGGCGGTCGTGCAGGGCCTGGATCTGTTCGTTGGCCAAGGTATCGCCGGCGATGACGATCTTGAAACCGTTGTAGTTCGACGGGTTGTGGCTGCCGGTCAGCATGACCCCGGATTTGCCGGCCAGGATATTGGCGGCGTAGTACAGCGCTGGCGTTGGCACCAGGCCGACATCGCTGACATGGCAGCCGCTTTCGGCCAGGCCTTGAATCAATTTTTCCACCAGCTCCGGGCCGGACAGGCGACCGTCACGGCCAACGGATACGTTGGGTTCGCCCTGCGCGAGGCTCTGTGCACCGATGGCGCGACCGAGCCAGTAGGCCGTTTCTGCGTTCAGAAATTCCGGGACGGTGCCGCGAATGTCGTAGGCGCGGAAGATGCTGTCTGGGAACTTGGGGGCAATTTGGGCCGGGGTGCTCATCTGGGGAAACTCCATCTCGAATGTGGTTGGACCCGCCTGCGAGGGACTCGGCAGACTCAAACTGAAGGGTATGACGGCGTTTTCCACAGAGAGTTCGTGGTGCGAAAAGGCCATCTTGCCGAAGTCAGCGGCTAACGGGTTGGCCAATGCCTTGATATTGGGCGGTCAACCTTGCTGTTGGGGCCGTTCGAAATCCGTGGCGAGAGCGCTTTCTCGCCACAGAGATCCTCTATCGGATCAATGGCTACCGGAATGACCGAAACCGCCGGTACCGCGCTGGGTCTCGACGAACTCTTCGACCATCTCGAAATGTGCCTGCACCACCGGTACCAGCACCAGTTGCGCCAGGCGCTCGCCCACGGCCATGGTGAAGTCGGTCTGGCCACGGTTCCAGCAAGAAACCATCAGCGGGCCCTGGTAATCAGAGTCGATCAGACCCACCAGGTTGCCCAGCACGATACCGTGCTTATGGCCCAGGCCGGAGCGCGGCAGGATCAGCGCGGCGAGGTTCGGATCGCCGATGTACACCGACAGGCCGGTAGGGATCAGCACGGTTTCACCCGGTTTGATCACGATGTCCTGCTCCAGCATGGCGCGCAGGTCGAGGCCGGCGGAGCCCGGTGTGGCGTATTGCGGCAACGGGAATTCGGTACCGATGCGGGGGTCGAGGATCTTGGCTTGCAAAGCGTGCATGTAAATTAAACCTGGTTCAGACGTTCGGCGATAAAAGTGATCAGCTGACGAGCAATCTTGCTCTTGCTGGTCTGGGCGAAAAGTGTGGCGTGAAGCTCGCGGTCGATCACGCTGCAGGCGTTTTCTTCGCTGTTGAAGCCAATGCTCGGGTTGGCGACGTCGTTGGCGACGATCAAATCGAGGTTCTTGTCTTTCAACTTGCGGGCAGCGTAGTCGAGCAGGTGTTCGGTTTCAGCGGCGAAACCGACACTGAACGGACGGTCGGGGCGTGTTGCGATGCTGGCCAGGATGTCCGGGTTGCGCACCATTTGCAGCAACAAGCCGTCGCCGTTCGTAGGATCTTTCTTAAGTTTTTGTGGTGCGACTACTTCCGGACGGTAGTCCGCAACTGCGGCAGAGGCGATGAACAGGTCGCAGGGGATCGCAGCTTCGCAGGCGGCAAGCATGTCGCGGGCACTGACTACATCGATGCGTGTGACACGGTCCGGGGTCGGCAAATGCACGGGGCCGGTGATCAGCGTCACCCGAGCGCCAGCTTCAACAGCTGCTTCAGCGAGGGCGAAACCCATTTTTCCGGAGCTGTGGTTGGTGATGTAGCGCACCGGGTCGATGTTTTCCTGGGTCGGGCCAGCGGTGATCAGCACGTGCTTGCCTGTCAGCGCCTGGCGCTGGAAGCAGTCGGCGGCGCACTGGGCCAGATCGGTGGCTTCGAGCATGCGCCCCAGGCCGACATCGCCGCAGGCCTGGCTGCCAGAGGCAGGGCCAAAGACTTTCAGGTCGCGACTTTCGAGGGTTTGCAGGTTGGCCTGGGTCGCCGGATCGCGCCACATGGCCTGGTTCATCGCCGGGGCGACGGCGACGACCGCGTCGGTGGCCAGCACCAGCGTGGTCAGCAAATCATCGGCAATGCCTTGGGCAAGACGAGCGATCAGGTCGGCGGTAGCCGGCGCGATCAACACCAGATCGGCCCATTTCGCCAGTTCGATGTGACCCATGGCGGCTTCGGCTGCCGGGTCCAGCAGATCCAGATGAACCGGGTGCCCGGACAGGGCCTGCATGGTCAGCGGGGTGATGAATTCGGCGCCGCCACGGGTCATGACTACGCGCACTTCGGCGCCCTGGTCCATCAGGCGGCGAACCAGATCGGCGCTTTTATAGGCAGCGATACCGCCGCCGACGCCCAGAACGATGCGTTTCCGATACAGCCGCTGCATAGGCCTGCCTTTCAATTCGTTGGTGGCTGCTTGGCGATACCCCCTCCCCAGGGATGAATTCGCCAGCAAAAAAGATGGGCTACGATATCACAGCGACCGCTACGGAACAGCGGCGCCCACAGACAGGGAGGTGCTATGAGTATTCGCAATTGGCCGGTGGCGGAGCAGCCGCGGGAGAGATTACTGACGCTGGGAGCCGCGAGTCTTTCAGACGCCGAGTTACTGGCGATATTTTTACGAACCGGCGTATCCGGCAAAAGCGCGGTGGATCTGGCGCGGCATCTGCTGGGCCAGTTTGGCAGTCTGCGCGCACTGCTCGAGGCCGATCTGGTCATGTTCAGCATGCATTTGGGGCTGGGCCCGGCAAAATTCGCTCAATTGCAGGCAGCCCAGGAAATGAGCCGGCGGCATTTGGCTGAACGGGCGCGCCAGAAACCGGCACTGGAAAACCCCCACGTGGTCCGTGAATACCTGAAATCGATGCTGCGTCACGAGCCGCATGAAGTATTCGGTTGCCTGTTTCTGGATTCCAAGCATCAGGTACTGAGCTTCGAAACGCTGTTTCGCGGGTCCATTGACAATACGAGTGTGCATCCGCGGGAGGTGGTCAAGCGTGCGCTGGCTAACAACGCAGCAGCCTTGATCCTCTGCCATTTTGTGGCGCGCCACAAAATGAACATTATGTGCCCCGTTTTCTTATGTGTCCGAGGGCGGCGACACCGGCGTAGATCAAGGATTTCGGCCCAGTAGCAGGAGACATAACGGGTGAGCCGCCAAGACGGCGAATCCCCGCCCGATCGGCAGATGGATGGTTGTTGTGAGGTTGGACGATCAAGCGAAGCGAAAGCAAATCACCCAGCCCAGCAGCGGGTAGCGACTACAAGGACGACAGCCAGGCCAGCATTGCGGCATCGTCCTGCCACGCGGGTTTGCGCGAGCGTCCCAGGCTTGCAGCGACGGGCTCGCACAGCTCCAGAGCATCGGTCTTCATGCGGATGGTGATTTCGGCATACCGGTTGGTCGTCTCCAGCCTGACGTGCCCCAGCCAGCCCCGAATGACATTCACCTCGACGCCAGCTTCGAGCAGATGAACCGCGGTGGTATGCCGAAACACATGCGGCGTGACCCGGACCTGCGAAAAGGGCCTGGCCGAGGCCTCCCAGGCCTGCGCAAGGTGGCGGATGCGCTTGTAGATACCGAAGCGGGTCATCGGCGCTCCGCCCGTCCCGACGAACACCGACTCGGTTGGCCCCAAGGAGGCTGCGCGTTCGTCCAGCATGGCTTGCAAGGCCTTCGCCGTCTGGCTCCACAAGGGGCAGGTCCGCCATTTCGAGCCTTTGCCCAGCAATCGAACCTGGGCGGGCGACTGCAAATCGAGCTGGCCGACCGTCAACTGGGCCACTTCGGAGACACGCGCCCCCGTGTTGTACAGCAGCATCAAGAGCGCGCGATCGCGTATCGAGAGCCTGTCCTGAGCGGGAATGCTGGCGAACAAGGCTTCGACTTCATCGCGTGCCAGGAACTTCATCTCCGGCAGAGGGCAGCGCTTCATCGGAATGGCCGCGACCTTTGCGCAGGACGGTAGCATCTCGGGGACTGTGCGGCCGATGTACTCGTAGAGCGCGTGCAGCGCCGCCAGGCGCTGGTTGCGCGTGCTGATGGCGTTGCCACGTTCGACCTCCATGTTGCGCAGGAAAGCTAGCACCGCGTGGTAGTCCAGATGTTCCAGCTCCAGTTCGCTTACGCCCCGGTGATGCGCTCCGGCGACGAAGACCAGAAACAGGCGCAGGCTGTCGCGGTAACTGCGGATAGTGCTGGGCTGCAAGCCCTTGTGCCGGGGAAGGTAGTCCAGGATGTAGCCATGGATGACCGATGAAAAACTCTGGAGTTTCATGGCGCCACCTCTTCGGCAAGCAACGGTGCAAAGACCTCGAAGCGCTGGTTGGCAGCACTGAGCAGGTCACTGGTGATGGTCAGGTACACGGCCGTGCTGGCTGGGTTGAGGTGCCCGAGGAAGGTCGACAGGTGATGCAGGCGATCGGCAGGCGCAATCCCCTGGCGATACCACCTCAGCAGCGTTCGGACTGCAAACGAATGACGCAGTCCGTGGACATGCGGTCCGAAGACGCCGGCCGGGACATTCAGAGCCAATTGCGGCAGCAGGTCATCGCGGAACGTATTGCGGATGCTGTTCGTGCTGATGGGGTCTCGTCCATTCCAGGAGAACAGGAAGCAGGCACCCGCGCAGGCATAACCTCGGGCCTCGCGTAGGGCCAAATAGCCGCGCAGCCTGGCGGCCAGCTTGGGGCCGAATGGCACCAGCCTGTCCTTGCCAAATTTGGTGTTTCGGATCTCCAGGACTTCGCGCTCCGGGTCCACGTCGCCCCATTGCAGGCGGGCTACCTCGCCAACCCGAAGACCGAGGCCGGCCAGTAAGGCGAAAATCATCTCGTAGGTGGCGCCCCGCAGCGGCGCGCGCGAGTTGTCCTGCAATGCCTTGGCATGGGCCAGCAGTTGCCGGATGGCCTCGGGCGGGAACAGGAAAGGCAGCCGCCGGGCCGTCTGCGGCTGCGCTTTAGCTTGTACAGGGGACGCCGCGAGCAGCTGCTGGCTGACGATCCAGTCGAACAGTCGTCGCACATTGCTCAGCAAGTTGTTGTAGCTGCGTGGGTTGGTGCGATGGCGGGAGACCAGGAAGGCCTGCAGGCATCCAGCATCGATCGCTTCAATGCTGTCGATGCCTTGTTCATCCAGGAACCGGTCGAGCAGACGCAGTTGGCGGTCTTCGTTGGCGAACTTGCATCCCATGGCCCGCTTGGCGCGCAGGTACTGTTCGATGTGAGGCGCGAGGGGGCTGTGAAAACCATTCCAGTGGGCGGTCATAACACGTCCTCCGCGTTTGCGATGACCAGTTCGCGCAGCTTGTGCAGCGCAACCTTGCCGTAGACCAGTGTGGAGGCCGGGTTACGGTGGCCGACGTAGTCGCCGATGACCTTGAAGGGGACGTCGGCCTCGACGAGATGCTGCACACAGGCGTGGCGCAGGGTGTGCGATCCCGCTCGGGACACCTGGATGTCGGCGGCTCGCATCCGGATGCCGACCATCGATGAAACCGTGGCGTGCTGCATGGGCGCGTAGGGCGACCTGGCCGTGAGAAAGGCTTGGCGATGCGCCACGTCGGTGCGTCGAACCTGCAGATACTCAATGACCGCTTCGCCGGCTGTCGCCGAGAGTGGATAGCGGGTCGAGTGCCCACCTTTGCGCATGGGAATACTGACCTGGGCGTGCTTCCAGTCGAAGTCGTCCAGGCAGAGGGCCGCGATCTCCCTGGCACGCAGCCCATAGCTGGCCAGCAGCACCAGAATGGCATAGTCGCGCTTACCCAGGTCCGAGCGCCGATCGATGCTGGCAAGCAGTCGCTTGACATCCTCCCAGCGAATGGCGCGAGGAATGGAGGCCTGCCTGTAGCTGCGCCCGCGCGGCACACTGTGCACGAGATCCGTGACCACGATGCCCTCTCGGTGCAGATAGCGGAGAAAGACGCGCAAGGCCCCTGCGCTGTTGAGCATGCCGGATTTGTGTAGGGTTTTTGCGCGCTCGCTGAGGAAATCGGTGATGCAGGCAGGCGTCAGTCCGGCCAAGACGATACCGGCTTGCGCTAGGTACGACTCGAATGGACGCAGCGTGTAGATGTAATTGTGCAGTGTGGTACGGAGCAACCCCTTCTCCTCCACCAGAAAGGTGAAGAAGCCTGGGACGGAGACGGAAAACGGCATGGCGGGCTTATTGCTCGGTCGCGTGTAGCCGGACAAGGCCACGCACAACATCCGCTCTACGGGAATACGGCTTTGCGCGACAACTGCCGCCCTGTCCTGGGCGTTCTTGCACCAGCCGCCATGTTCGGCCTTCCATCGTTCGACGAAAGGATCGACATGATCGGGAAGCTCCTGCAACTGCGTAGCGCCTCTTGCGATGGCGAAATCGTTGAAGTGCGCGAGCGCCCGGACATGCTGTCGAATCGTGTCATTGGACGTGTGCTGCTCGTCGAGCGACTGGACGTAACGCTCGATCTGCGGGCCCAGCCACAGGGCCTTGATGCGGTCAATCGCCTTAAACGACCGAAAGTGATGTTCCAACATGACAACCACCTCTCTAGAAAAGCGAAGGAGATGTCATGCTGCGCTTGGCCTGCGGTTATGTGCCCTGATGCTGGGCCGAAATCCTTGATCTACGCCGGTGTGGCTACCTTCGGGCACATAAGAAAACGGGGCACATAACTGCCACAACCACCCGTCAGGGAACTCCGACCCCAGTCAGGCTGATCGGGTGTTGACCAAGCGTTTGCAAAAGGCGCTGGAGTTGATCGATGTGCGGGTGCTTGATCATTTCATCATCGGCGACGGCGATCCGTTGTCCATGGCCGAGTATGGGTGGATGTGAATGAGTGCATCACTGTAGGAGCAACCTTGCTCCTACAGTTTGACCTTTGAATAGTCCTGACGCCCAAACGGGCTGACTGAATAACCCTCGACATTTTTGCGCGTCAGGGCGAAAGCCGTCGGATGGGCCAGCGGTAGCCACAGCGCCTGTTGCTGGATCTGCGCTTGCGCTTGCTCATAAAGCTTGGTGCGAACGCCTTGCTCGCCGGTGGTTTTGCCGGCACTGATCAGCTTGTCCAGATCCGCATTGCAATAACGGGCGAAGTTGGTGCCGGATTTGACCGCCGCGCAGGAAAACTGCGGTGTGAGGAAGTTGTCCGGGTCACCATTGTCGCCAGCCCAACCCATGAACAGCAGGTCATGCTCACCGGCCTTGGCGCGGCGGATCAGTTCGCCCCATTCGATCACGCGGATCTCGGCCTGAATGCCGATTTCCGCAAGGTCAGATTGCAGCAGCTGCGCGCCGAGGCTCGGGTTAGGGTTCAGCAGGCTGCCGGAAGGGCGGGTCCAGATGGTGGTCTGGAAGCCGTCCTTGAGCCCGGCCTTGACCATCAAGGCCTTGGCTTTCTCGATGTCATGGGGGTAGCCCGGCAGGTTCTTCGCGTAGCTCCAGGTATTGGGTGGGTACGGGCCGTTGGCCGCTTCGGCGGTGTCCTCGAACACGGCTTTGACGTAGTTGGCCTTATCGAAGGCGAGGTTGATCGCCTGTCGCACTTCGGGCTTGTCCAGCGGTGGATGTTGGCTGTTGATGCCGACGAATGCGGTCATGAAGGCGTCAGTCTTTTCCACTTTCAGGGTCGGCTCTTTCAGCGCGGCCTGTACGTCCAGTGGTTTGGGCGACAGGGCGATCTGGCACTCGTTGCGGCGCAACTTCTGCAAGCGCACGTTGGCGTCCGGGGTGATGGCGAAGATCAGCGGGTCCACTGACGGTTTGCCGCCGAAGTAGTCCGGGTTGGCTTTGTAGCGAACCGAGGCATCCTTCTGGAAACGCGTGAAAACAAACGGGCCGGTGCCGATTGGCTGGCTGTTGAGCTTGTCCGTGGTGCCGGCCTTCAACAATTTGTCCGCGTATTCAGCCGAGTAGATCGAGGCGAAACCCATGCTCAGGGTCGCGAGGAAGGTCGAGTCCGGGTGGTCGAGGGTAAAGCGCACGGTCAGCGGGTCAAGGGCGTCGATTTTCTTGATCAGCGCTGGCAATTGCATCGATTGCGCATGGGGGAAACCGCTCTGGGCAACCTGGTGCCACGGGTTGGCGGGGTCAAGCATGCGGTCGAAGCTGAATTTGACGTCTTCGGCGGTCAACTCGCGGGTCGGGCTGAAATACTCGGTGCGATGGAATTTCACCTGCGGGCGCAGTTTGAAGACGTAGATCAGGCCATCGGGGCTGACTTCCCAGCTGTCCGCCAGGCTGGCGACCACTTTGCCGCTGGCGGTGTCGAAGTCCACCAGCCGGTTCATCAGCACGTCGGCCGAGGCGTTGGTGGTGGTCAGCGAATTGTATTGCACCACGTCAAAGCCTTCCGGGCTGGCCTCGGTGCAGACGCTCAGGGCGGCGGCGAAGGCCTGTGGGCTCAGCAAAAACGGGGCGAGCAACAACGGTAGGGCAGCGAGGCGCATGGTCGGGTTCCTTTACAGATCGAAGGCCCATCTGCAAGTGCAGTCTGGAAAAGGCTTACCCTAGTGGGCTCGATTGCAAATGACTATCCCCTTTTTGATTTTGAGGAGACTATCGGCGACTGATTTTGCTGTGTGCCGGTTGGAAAAAACGCTGGGACGGCGTGTCGGGCGATTCTCTGCGACGAGCGGTCGGAGTCGACGATAGCCTTTATCCAAAGCGCCTGACGCTCGAAAAACAGGGTTTTTATCAACTCAATGTACAGCGAATGTTGTTGCTCTCTAGTCTTTCTGGTATAAAGCAGCGCTCTTTTCTAGGGGCCCGGTTCCTTCGTTTGTAGGTGTAGCCGGTAAGACCCCTAAAGAAACGCGGCGCCTGGCGCCAAATGACTGAGAGATTAAGCGGCCAACCCATGCCGGGTTGGGCATGTGGTTTTAGAGGGCTGAGGCATGTCTAGAGTCTGTCAAGTTACCGGTAAGGGTCCGGTGACTGGGAATAACATTTCCCACGCAAACAACAAAACCCGTCGTCGTTTCCTGCCGAACCTGCAGCATCACCGCTTCTGGGTTGAAGAAGAGAAACGTTTCGTGCGTCTGCGCGTATCTGCCAAAGGCATGCGTATCATCGACAAGCGTGGCATCACTGCCGTGCTGGCCGAAATCCGCAAAGCCGGCAAGATCTAAGGGAGCTAATCATGCGTGAATTGATTCGTTTGATTTCGAGCGCCGGTACTGGTCACTTCTACACTACCGACAAGAACAAGCGTACTACTCCGGACAAAATCGAGATCAAGAAATTTGATCCGGTTGTTCGCAAGCACGTGATCTACAAAGAAGGCAAAATCAAGTAATTGATTTTTCCCTCTTACGAAAAAGGCCCGTATCGCGAGATACGGGCCTTTTTTGTTGCTTGAGTTTTGTGATGTTTGTCAGGGCCTCATCGGCGTAGCTTCGCCCGGAGCCAGCCCGCTTCCAGAGGTTTTGCAAACGACGCAGATCTTCGTGGGCGCGTGGGTTGCCCGCGATGAGGTGGGTCCAGACAATGAAAGTCTTCAGGCCTTCTGCTCAAACGCTACATAAATCTTGCGGCAAGGCTCCAGCACTTCCCAAGTGCCCCGGAAACCGGCCGGGATCACGAAGCGATCACCTGCGCGCACGGTTTTGCTGTTGCCATCGTTATCGCGCAGGACGGAAACGCCCTGAACGATTTCGCAGTATTCATGCTCGGTGAAGTTCACCAGCCACTGGCCGACTGCGCCTTCCCACACGCCGGCATTCAATTGGCCGCAAGGGCTGTTGTAGTGGTTGTAGACCGCTTGCTCTGGATCGCCCTTGAGCACCTTTGCCGGGTCTGGTCGATAGCGTTCGGGCTCGGTGGTAGCCTGGCCGAAGTCGACGATGTTCTGGATGCTCATTGTTGTATTCCTCCGTTATTGTTGGTATCGCCAAAGTCTATGTTTATTAAAATGAACATCGCAAGGTCGTTTGCCGGCCTTTTGTCAAATATATTGAAACTTCCCCTGCCGCTGGTTTAGGGTGGCAGTTGCCTTGGGCCGAAAGCAGGCTGGCCGGGCAGAATTCCTGACAGCGCCCGCGAAGAACGCGGGTGTCGTATTCAATAAGAGGAGGACACTCGTATGACCACCCTGACTCGTGCCGACTGGGAACAACGGGCTCGCGATCTGAAGATCGAAGGCCGCGCCTACATCAATGGCGAATACACCGATGCCGTCTCCGGCGAGACCTTCGAGTGCATCAGCCCGGTCGATGGCCGTCTGTTGGGCAAAATCGCCAGCTGCGATGCCGCCGACGCCCAGCGCGCTGTTGAAAACGCCCGTGCCACCTTCAATTCCGGTGTCTGGTCGCGCCTGGCGCCGACCAAACGCAAAGCCACCATGATCCGTTTTGCCGGCCTGCTCAAACAGCACGCCGAAGAGCTGGCCCTGCTTGAAACCCTGGACATGGGCAAGCCGATCAGCGATTCCCTGTACATCGACGTTCCCGGTGCGGCGCAAGCCCTGAGCTGGAGCGGCGAAGCCATCGACAAGATCTACGACGAAGTCGCAGCTACCCCGCACGATCAACTGGGCCTGGTGACGCGCGAACCGGTCGGCGTTGTCGGCGCCATCGTGCCGTGGAACTTCCCATTGATGATGGCGTGCTGGAAGCTCGGCCCAGCCCTGTCCACCGGTAACTCGGTGATCCTCAAGCCGTCGGAAAAATCGCCGCTGACCGCCATCCGCATCGCTGCTCTGGCAGTCGAAGCCGGCATTCCGAAAGGCGTGCTCAACGTCCTGCCGGGTTACGGTCATACCGTCGGCAAGGCCCTGGCCCTGCATAACGACGTCGACACCCTGGTGTTCACCGGTTCGACCAAGATCGCCAAGCAACTGCTGATCTACTCCGGCGAATCGAACATGAAGCGCGTCTGGCTCGAAGCCGGCGGCAAGAGCCCGAACATCGTGTTCGCCGACGCACCGAACCTGCAGGAAGCAGCTGAAGCTGCCGCGGGTGCTATCGCCTTCAACCAGGGCGAAGTCTGCACCGCCGGTTCGCGACTGCTGGTGGAGCGTTCGATCAAGGACAAATTCCTGCCGCTGGTGATCGAAGCCCTGAAAACCTGGAAGCCGGGCAACCCGCTGGATCCGGCAACCAACGTCGGCGCGCTGGTGGATACCCAGCAGATGAACACCGTGTTGTCCTACATCGAATCGGGTCGCACCGACGGCGCCAAACTGGTGGCCGGTGGTAAACGTATCCTCCAGGAAACCGGTGGCACCTACGTTGAACCGACGATTTTCGATGGCGTGAGCAACGCGATGAAAATCGCCCAGGAAGAAATCTTCGGGCCAGTGTTGTCGGTCATTACCTTCGACAGCGCCGAAGAAGCCGTCGCGATCGCCAACGACACCCCGTACGGTCTGGCCGCTGCAGTGTGGACTTCCGATATCTCCAAGGCGCACCTGACCGCCCGTGCACTGCGTGCCGGTAGCGTGTGGGTCAACCAGTACGATGGCGGTGACATGACTGCACCGTTCGGTGGCTTCAAGCAGTCCGGCAACGGTCGCGACAAGTCGCTGCACGCGTTCGACAAGTACACCGAGCTGAAGGCGACCTGGATCAAGCTGTAAGTCGTTACAGGCGGCCTGTTGCAGAGCAGGCCTCCTGAACGAAGCAGATCCCTTGTGGGAGCGAGCCTGCTCGCGATAGCGGTGTGACAGTCGACGAACAAGTTGAATGTTGCTCCGTTATCGCGTGCAGGCTCGCTCCCACAGTGTTTTGTGCTGTACATAAAACTATCCACAGGAGCGTGGAACATGCGTTGGGCGACGTATTTCGCCGTATTGGCGTCTGTCTTGAGTGTCGGCCTGGCCCTGGGTGTCAGCATGCCGCTGGTGTCGTTTCGCCTGGAAAGCTGGGGTTACGGCTCGTTTGCCATCGGTGTGATGGCGGCGATGCCAGCCATTGGCGTTTTGGTCGGGGCGAAAATTTCCAGTCGTCTGGCGGCGCGTCTTGGTACGGCCAATTTGATGCGTCTATGCCTGTGGGCCGGAGCGGTTTCCATCGGCTTGCTGGCGCTGTTGCCGAGCTACCCGATCTGGCTGGTGCTGCGGTTGATGATCGGGGTGATCCTGACGCTTGTATTCATCATCGGTGAAAGCTGGATCAATCAACTGGTGGTCGAGCAATGGCGTGGGCGCCTGGTTGCGCTGTATGGCAGCAGTTATGCACTGAGTCAGCTGGCCGGGCCGGTGTTGTTGGGCTTTCTTGGTACTGAGCACGATTATGGTTTCTGGGTTGGCGTCGGCCTGCTGATGGCGGCACCGTTTCTGTTGTTGGGCCGCAGCGGTGCGCCGAACAGTGAGGCCGGTAGCGTGACCTTGAGGGATTTGCTTGGGTTCTGCAGGGGACTGCCGGCGATTGCCTGGGCGGTGTCGCTGTTTGCCGCGTTCGAGGCGATGATCCTGACGCTGCTGCCGGTCTACTGCCTGCGCCAGGGCTTCACCACGGAAATCGCTCTGGCGATGGTCAGTACGGTGGTGGTCGGTGATGCCGTGCTGCAATTACCGATTGGCGCATTGGCCGATCGCCTGTCGCGGCGCGCCTTGTTTACCGGGTGCGCGGTGGTGCTGCTGGGGTCGAGTCTGGCCATCCCGTTGCTGATCGACACGCTGCTGATCTGGCCGTTGTGGGTGTTGTTTGGTGCCAGCGCGGGTGGGTTGTTCACCTTGTCGCTGATTCTGATCGGCGAACGTTATCGCGACGACGCGCTGGTCAGGGCCAATGCGCACATCGCGCAGTTATGGGGCATCGGTTGCCTGATCGGGCCCTTGCTGGCCGGTGCCGGCAGCCAGTGGATCAGCGGGCACGCCTTGCCGTTGCTGATGGCAGTGGGGGCGTTGGGCGTGCTGATCGTGGTGTCGCGGCAAGGGGCATTTGGCTCGATTGCCGAACCGGCCTGATCCCTGTGGGAGCGTGCTCCCACAGGGTCACAACATCCGTTCCAGGCCAACCGTATTACTGAGCCAGGCATTGAAGTGTCGCCACCAACTGCCTGGCTCCCTGGTCAGGGTGTGCAGTTTGCCGTTGTCTTCGGTGACCCAGACGATCTGGCTTTTTTCCAGTTCCACTTTGTAGCTCAGGGGCGGTGCCATGCCTTGCAGCGCCAGTTCACGTGCGTGTGCCGCAAGCTCCGGGCTGTCCACCAGTACTCCGACTTCGGTGTTCCACAGTACTGAGCGCGGATCGAAATTGAACGAGCCGATGAAGGCTTTCTGCTGGTCGAAGATCATCGCCTTGCTGTGCAGGCTGGAATCGGAGCCGCGATAGGATCGGCTGTAGAACAGGTTAGGGCCGCTGCCGCCGCCTTCGCCCGGCTGGCGGCGTAACTCGAACAGTTGCACGCCATGCTCCAGCAGCGCCTTGCGATACGGTGCATAACCGCCATGCACCGCCGGTACGTCGGTGGCCTCCAGGGAGTTGGTCAGCAGCCGCACTGACACCCCGGCGTCGGCGCGCCCGGTCAGGTACACCAGCCCCGGCTGGCCCGGCACGAAATAGGCCGAGACCATGATCAATTCTTTGCTGACGCCATTGAGTTCGGGCGCCAATTGCGTGGTCAACAGCAACTGAGGGTCTGGTTCGCCATCGGCCAGCACCTTGCTCGGTGCATCCCACAACGCCTGGTTCCAGGCCCAGATCAGCTCTTTGCGCCAAATGTCCAGGCGCGGTTTGGTCGCGTAAATCATCAGGTGTTTGTAGAGCGCGTGGTTCTGTTTGCGGGTTTCCTCCAGGGATTCTTCGAGCCGGGTCCGGGTATTTTCCAGGTCCTTGGCAGTCGGTTTGCTGGATAGAAACCCATCGATCGGTTTGCTCAGGGCGCTGTTCCAGTACTGGTCGAAACTGTGTCCCAACTGCTCGGCAACCGGACCTGCGCCAAGCATGTCGATGTCGGTGAAGTTCAGGTTGGGCTCGGCATCGAAATACTCGTCCCCCAAATTGCGTCCACCGACGATGGCCATGCTGTTGTCGGCCAGCCACAGTTTGTTGTGCATGCGCCGGTGTTGTCGCGACAGGTTGAACAGGCGCCCCATGGTCCGCGTCACGCCGGTACTGCGGCCCAGATTCAGCGGGTTGAACACGCGGATCTGGATCTGCGGATGCGCCGCCATCGTGGCGATGATGAAGTCCAGGCCGTCGCTGGTGGTGTCGTCGATCAGGATGCGCACGCGCACGCCACGGTCAGCGGCCTTGAGCAGTTCATTGGCCAGCATTCGTGTGCTGATGCCGTCGTGAATGATGTAGTACTGCAAATCGAGGCTGCGTTGCGCATTGCGGATCAGCTCGGCGCGCGCGGTAAAGGCTTCGGTGCTGTCGGAAAGCAGGCGAAAACCGGACTGCCCTTGATGGGGCGCTGCCTGGGCCAGGACCGAGCGGCCGAATGCCGAGTCACTCGCTGGCAGCGCCTGGCTCGGTTCGCGCTGCACGTCGAGACTGGCGCAGCCGCCGAGGAACGAGGCCAGTAACACAAGAGCAAGCAGGGGCTTTGTGACTCTCAAGTGGGATCGTTCCGGTTGGCGGCAGGTATTGGCATATGGACGTTGGTATCCGCAGAAAGGTCAGTCGTTGAGCTCGCTGGTTTCGGCCAGCAATTGAATGGCCGCAGCACCGACCTTGCGCACCGCCTCTTCGATCTGTGCTGTCGGTTTGGCAGCGTAGTTCATCCGCAGGCAATTGCGGTACTTGCCCGAGGCGGAAAAGATGCTGCCGACGGCAATCTGTACGCCCTGGTCGTGCAAGGCCCGATTCAGTTTCAGGGTGTCGAATCCTTCCGGCAATTCAACCCACAGCATGAAGCTGCCTTGTGGGCGACTGGCGCGCGTGCCCGCCGGGAAGTAGCGGGTGACCCAGTCGATCATGGCGTCGCGATTGCGCTGGTATTGCGTACGCATCCGCCGCAAATGGGGTTCGAAATGTCCACCTTTGAGGAATTCGGCGATGGCAATCTGGGGTTGTGGCGCGGTAGAGCCGGTGCTGATGTATTTCATGTGCAGCACCCGCTCCAGATAACGACCGGGCGCCACCCAGCCGATGCGCAGGCCGGGGGCCAGCGTCTTGGAGAATGAGCTGCACAGTAAGACGCGGCCGTCCTCGTCGAAGGATTTGATCGTGCGAGGGCGCGGGTAGGTGTAGGAAAGTTCGCCATACACATCGTCCTCGATGATCGCCACGTCGAAACGCTGTGCGAGCGTCAACAGCGCGCGTTTGCGCGACTCCGGCATGATGTAGCCCAGCGGGTTGTTGCAGTTGGGGGTCAACTGTATGGCCTTGATCGGCCATTGTTCCAATGCCAGTTCCAGCGCTTCCAGGCTGATGCCGGTAAGCGGGTCGGTGGGGATTTCCAGGGCTTTCATGCCAAGGCCCTTGAGGGTCTGCATGGCGCCGTGAAAGCTCGGTGAGTCGACCGCCACGATGTCGCCCGGCTCGCAGATCGCCCGAATGCTGGTGGACAGCGCTTCATGGCATCCGGTGGTCACCACCAGGTCGCCAGGGCTCAGTTGGCAGCCGGAATCGAGCATCAGGCGAGCAATCTGTTCGCGCAGGCCGAGATTGCCGTGGATGTTGTCGTAATACAGGCCGGGCATGTCCTGCCGGCGGCTCAACTGCGCCAGACCGCGCAATAGCGGTTTGAGGGTGGGCGTGGTGATGTCCGGCATGCCGCGACCCAGTTGCACCACATCCTTGCGCGGTACCGCGCGGATCAGCTCCAGCACCTGATCCCATTGCGAAATGTCCACAGGGCGCTGGGCCGGGCGACCGATCGCCGGCAGTTCCGGTAGCTCGCGACTGACCGGCACGAAGTACCCGGATTTGGGTTTTGGTGTGGCCAGCCCGCTGTCTTCCAGCATGCGATAGGCCTGCTGCACCGTGCTCAGGCTGACCCCGTGTTCAACGCTCAGCGCCCGTACCGACGGCAGGCGGTCACCCGGGCGATAGAAGCCCTGTTCGATACGCGTGCCGAGTAATTCGGCGAGATTCACATAAAGGGTCATGGCACTGCCTCGGTGCGGGGGATTCGGTTAACCAGTACAGATGCGGCAAAAATCGACAATTCAGTGCTTCGAACGGCAAATCTGTATGGGAATAATACATGGCTGTTGAATCTGTAATGGTTTTGCTCGCCCGCGCATCATGGAATCTCTGGCTACCCAAGTAAACAGGAGCAATGAAAATGAACGGCTTGAGCGATGTGCGGCTGACGTTACACAGTCAGGAACTGGTGGCAGGGCAGGACAACGGTGCGCAAAGGTCCGTCATGCGCAACGCACCGTCCGGCCTGAGTCGCTGGGATCTGTTCTGGCATCGTCTGCACACGCGCAAGGCGTTGCTGAGGCTGACGTCCGAGCAGCTCAAGGATATCGGGCTGACCCGTGAACAGGCGCGGGAGGAGGGGCTCAAGCCTTTCTGGCGGATCTGAGTGGCGGACCAATCGCGAGCAAGCTCGCTCCCACAGGGATGAAATGGACCCGTGGGGGCAAGCTTGCTCGCGATGTAGCAGGTAAGAGCGAAACCAATCCTTCACACCCACTCTTTCAGTCGATGCCACAACATCCCCAGCGCCAACAATGGCGAGCGCAGATGCTTGCCGCCGGGGAAGGTGATGTGTGGCACCTTGGCGAACAGATCGAATCCACCGCTGTGCTGACCACTGATGGCCTCGGCCAGTAACCTGCCCGCCAGGTGCGTGGCATTCACGCCATGGCCGGAATAGGCCTGGGCGTAATACACGTTCGGCTGGTCGTTGAGTCGACCGATTTGCGGCAAGCGGTTGGCGCCGATGCCGATCATGCCTCCCCATTGATAATCGATCTTCACGCCGGCCAGCTGCGGGAACACGTCCAGCATTTTTGGCCGCATATAGGCGGCGATGTCTTTCGGGTCTCGACCTGAGTAATGGCAGGCGCCGCCGAACAGCAAGCGTCGATCCGCCGAGAGCCGGTAGTAATCCAGCGCCACCCGCTGATCACAGACCGCCATGTTTTGCGGCAGCACCGCGTGTGCCTGTTCCTCGCTCAATGGCTCGGTGGCGATGATGTAACTGCCGGCGGGCAGCACCTTGCCGCTGAGTTGCGGATTGAGTTGATTGAGGTAAGCATTGCAGCCCAGTACCAGCGTCTTGGCGCGGACCGAGCCTTGGGCGGTATGAACCTTGATCTCGGGGCCGTAATCGATTCGGGTAACGGCGGATTGCTCGAACAGTTTTACGCCCAATCGCTGTGCGGCAGCCGCTTCGCCCAGTGCCAGGTTCAGCGGGTGCAGGTGCCCGGAACCCATGTCGACAAGGCCACCGACGTAGCGGTCGGAGCCCACCACTGTGTGCATCTCATGGGGTTGCAGCAGGCGGGTTTCGTAGCGATAACCGAGGCTGCGCAGTTCTTCGGCGTCTTCGGCGAAGCCTTCGAGGTCGCGGGGTTTGTTGGCCAGGTCGCAGTATCCCCAGGTCAAGTCGCAGGGGATCTGAAATCGCTCGATGCGCTGTCGGACGATTTCCACCGCTTCCAGCCCCATGAGTTTCATCTGACGCACACCGTCCGCACCAATCACGTTGGCGAACTGATCGAGGCCGTGACCGACACCGCGAATCAACTGCCCGCCATTGCGTCCGCTGGCGCCCCAGCCGATCTTGTGCGCTTCGAGCAACACCACGCCGAGGCCGCGTTCGGCCAGTTCAAGCGCCGTGTTCAATCCCGAGAACCCGCCACCGACCACGCACACGTCGGCCAGCACTTCGCCCTTGAGCACCGGATGCTGCGGCTGCGGCAAGCTGCTGGCGGCGTAGTAGGAGGTCGTATGCTGGTGGTTCGAGACAGGTTGCCGAGCACGAGCAGTCATCTGCGTGATCCTGATTCTTGTGTTTATAAAATTTGACGGAGCATAAGCCGGACCTTCGCAGACGGGCAACATTGGTCGGTTGCTGCTGTCTGGAAAAGGGCTTTTGCGTCAGAATCACGCTCTATTCCGATATCGGTCACCGCTTCGATGAGCTGCAACAGTCAGAAAATCCGCACGCTTCGCCAGCAGATTCCCTCGTTCGAGTGCGTCCCCGGCTGCCATGACTGCTGTGGTCCGGTGACGACCTCGCCGGAAGAAATGTCTCGCCTGCCGCGCAAGACCCGGGCCGAGCAGGACGCGGCGATGGAGGAACTCAACTGTGTGCATCTGGGACCGAACGGCTGCACGGTGTATGACGAGCGGCCGCTGATCTGCCGGTTGTTCGGCACGACCAAGCGCTTGCCGTGCCCTAATGGCCGGGGACCGGTGGAGCTGATTCATCCGCAGGTGGAGAAGCAGGTGTTCGAGTACATGGCCAGTACACGGCAGGTGTTGGTTTAAACGGCGGTGTATTTCAGCTGAATTGAGTCGACCGCCATCGCGGGCGAGCCCGCTCCCTCAGGTGCTGCGCTGACCCTGTGGGAGCGGGCTCGCCCGCGATGGGGCCAGACCGGACAACGCAGCTCTTCAATCCGCAATCGGCAAATTCAAGCTCTCTTTCACCTCTTCCATCACGATGTAACTCTTGGATTCGCGCACATGGGGCAGCTTGAGCAGGATGTCGCCCAGTAGCTTGCGGTACGAGGCCATTTCGGAAATCCGCGCCTTCACCAGATAGTCGAAATCCCCTGACACCAAATGGCACTCCAGCACGTGTGGCAGCTTCAGCACCGCGCGTCGGAACTCTTCGAAAGTGTCGCCGGATTTGTAGTCGAGACTGATCTCCACGAACACCAGAAGGCTGCCCTTGAGGTGCTGCGGATTGAGCCGCGCGTAGTAACCCATGATGATCCCTTCGCGTTCCAGGCGTCGCACCCGCTCTGTGCAGGGCGTGGTCGAGAGTCCGACCTTCTCCCCCAGCTCGGTGAAGGAGATACGCCCGTCCGCTTGCAGGATCCGCAGGATGTTGCGGTCGATCTTGTCCAGCTCACGTTTGGTTTGAGTGTTGGTACGCATAGGGGATGCGCCTCCGTGAAAAGGGTTTTTGCCGAGAATTGTCGCCAAATATAAGCGCTTATATAGTGAAAATCACTGGCTATTCTTTTTTACACTGCGCCTATCTAAAGCTCTGAACAACAAACGTCAGCGGTTAGCCGCGATGAGGGATATGAAAATGCGCGTTATGGTCTTGGGTAGCGGCGTCATCGGTACCACCAGTGCTTACTATCTGGCGCGTGCCGGGTTTGAAGTGGTGGTCGTCGACCGGCAGCCGGCTGCCGCGATGGAGACCAGTTTCGCCAACGCCGGCCAGGTTTCGCCGGGTTATGCCTCGCCGTGGGCCGCACCGGGCGTGCCGCTCAAAGCCATGAAGTGGTTGTTGCAGCGCCACGCGCCGCTGGCGATCAAGGCCACTGGCGACATCGACCAATACCTGTGGATGGCACAGATGCTGCGCAACTGCACCGCCAGCCGTTACGCGGTGAACAAGGAGCGCATGGTCCGCCTGTCCGAGTACAGCCGTGACTGCCTCGACGAATTGCGCGCCGAAACCGGCATTGCCTACGAAGGCCGCAGCCTCGGCACGACTCAATTGTTCCGCACCCAGGCCCAGCTCGACGGCGCCGCGAAAGACATCGCTGTGTTGAAAGAGTCCGGCGTGCCGTTCGAACTGCTCGATCGCGAAGGTATTGCCCGCGTCGAACCGGCCCTGGCCAGCGTCACCGATATCCTCGCCGGTGCCCTGCGCCTGCCGAACGACCAGACTGGCGACTGCCAGATGTTCACCACCAAGCTGGCAGAGATGGCCGCGAACCTTGGTGTGCAATTCCGTTTCGGTCAGGACATTCAGCGCCTCGACTTCGCCGGCGATCGCATCAACGGTGTATGGATCGACGGCAAACTGGAAACCGCGGACCGCTACGTCCTGGCACTTGGCAGCTACTCGCCGCAACTGCTCAAGCCATTGGGCATAAAGGCCCCGGTGTATCCGCTCAAGGGTTACTCCCTGACCGTGCCGATCACCAACCCGGCCATGGCCCCGACCTCGACCATTCTCGATGAGACCTACAAGGTTGCGATCACCCGTTTCGACAACCGCATCCGCGTCGGCGGTATGGCTGAAATCGCCGGTTTTGACCTGTCGCTGAACCCGCGTCGGCGCGAAACCCTGGAGATGATCGTCAACGACCTTTATCCTCAGGGCGGTAATCTGGCCGAGGCCAGCTTCTGGACCGGCCTGCGTCCGACCACTCCGGATGGCACGCCGATCGTTGGCGCCACACCGTTCAAGAATCTGTTCCTGAACACCGGTCACGGCACCTTGGGCTGGACCATGGCTTGTGGTTCCGGCCGCTTGCTGGCTGATCTGATGGCGAAGAAGAAGCCGCAAATCAGCGCCGAAGGCCTCGATATTTTCCGTTATGGCAACAAAACCCAGGAGTCCGCAAAGCATGTCAATCCAGCGCCAGCTCACCAATGAGCGCATGAGTCAGATCGTCACCCACAACGGCACGGTTTATCTGGCCGGGCAGGTTGGCGATGACATGAACGCCGGGATTGAACAGCAGACTCGTGAAGCCCTCGCCAATATCGAGCGTTTGCTCGATCTGGCCGGGACCGACAAAAACCGTCTGCTGTCGGTGACGATTTACCTGAAAGACATTGATGCACACTTCGAAGGCATGAACTCGGTCTGGGACCAGTGGTTGCCCAAAGGCGCCACACCGGCCCGTGCTACCGTCGAAGCGAAACTGTGTGAACCGGAAATCCTGGTGGAGCTGTCGGTTGTAGCCGCTCTGCCGTAAGCAAGTCTGAAAGATCCCTCTCCCGGCGCTGCTGGCGGCTAATGTCATCAGCCAGCGCCGGTTTTTCTTCCAAACGACCGACCAGAAGTCTGCCGCCATGCGTCCTGCCCGTGCCCTGATCGACCTTCAAGCCCTGCGTCACAACTACCAAATCGCCCGTGAAGTCTCGGGTGCCAAGGCCCTCGCGGTCATCAAGGCCGACGCTTATGGCCATGGCGCGGTGCGTTGTGCCCAGGCGCTGGAGGCCGAGGCCGACGGTTTTGCCGTGGCCTGCATCGAAGAAGCCCTGGAACTGCGGGCCGCGGGCATTCGTGCGCCGGTGCTGTTGCTGGAAGGCTTTTTCGAAGCCGATGAACTGTCGCTGATCGTCGAGCATGACTTCTGGTGCGTGGTGCATTCGCTGTGGCAGCTCGAAGCGATCGAGAAGGCTGCATTGAGCAAACCGATTGTGGTCTGGCTCAAGCTCGACTCGGGCATGCACCGGGTGGGCCTGCATCCGAAGGATTACCAGGCGGCCTATCAACGTCTGCTGGCCAGTGGCAAGGTCGCGAAGATCGTGCTGATGAGCCACTTCGCCCGTGCCGATGAGTTGCACAGTCAAGCGAGCGCCGAGCAGGTCGCGGTGTTTGAAGCGGCGCGTCAGGGGTTGTCGGCCGAGGTCAGCCTGCGCAACTCGCCGGCGGTGCTCGGTTGGCCGCAGATACCGAGCGATTGGGTGCGCCCGGGCATCATGCTCTACGGCGCCACGCCATTCGAAGAAGCCAATGCCGTGGCTGCACGCCTGCAACCGGTGATGACCCTCGAATCGAAAGTGATCTGCGTGCGTGAACTGCCGGCCGGCGAGCCGATTGGTTATGGCGCCAAATTCATCACCCAGAAACCGATGCGCGTTGGCGTGGTGGCCATGGGTTACGCCGATGGCTACCCGCGCCTGGCGCCAACCGGCACGCCAGTGCTGGTCGCCGGACAACGTAGCCAGTTGATCGGCCGCGTGTCGATGGACATGCTGTGCATCGACCTGACCGATGTGCCGCAAGCGGGCCTGGGTTCTACCGTGGAGCTGTGGGGCAAGAACATTCTGGCCAGCGACGTGGCCATTGCGGCCGGGACGATTCCTTACCAGATCTTCTGCAACCTGCGCCGGGTGCCACTGCTCTATTCCGGGAGCTAAGGCCAGACAGGCCGGACCGGAAGTTGTCTCGCCGAACAGGATTCAGGTCAAAGTGTTGTAAATACTGAACGCTGTCGCCATGATAACGCTCATTATTCCAACAACCTGAATTCCTGGAGGCTCCAGCATTGGACGTCGGTGAGCGACTGCAATCAATCCGTAAGCTGAAAGGTCTTTCCCAGCGTGAGCTCGCCAAGCGTGCGGGCGTCACCAACAGCACCATTTCGATGATCGAGAAGAACAGCGTCAGCCCTTCGATCAGCTCGCTGCGCAAAGTGTTGGGCGGGATTCCCATGTCCATGGTCGAGTTCTTCTCCGAAGAAATCCTGCAGGAAAAACCGGCTCAGATCGTCTACAAAGCCAACGAGCTGATCGATATTTCCGATGGTGCAGTGACCATGAAACTGGTTGGCCGGGCACACCCGAGCCGGGCTATCACGTTCCTCACTGAAATCTACCCGCCAGGCGCCGATACCGGTGAAGAGATGCTCACCCATGAGGGCGAGGAAACCGGCATTTTGGTCGAGGGGCGGCTGGAACTGGTGGTGGGACTCGAAACATTTGTGCTCGAGGCGGGCGATAGCTACTACTTTGAAAGTACCAAGCCGCATCGTTTCCGTAATCCGTTCGATGCGCCGGCGCGACTAATCAGCGCAGCTACACCGGCGAATTTTTAAAGAAAGAGGCGCCCTGCCAGCATGGCCGAGGCCCCCGGGCTGTTTTACCGTTACGCAACAAGACCCCTTCGACTTTGGGGTTGTTTCAGTGTCGCGGGCTTACCGCTATACTTGCGCCCGCCTGCGAACCGTGGCCGTAGGCGTGACTAGCCACCATTGAGGGTGAACGCGTGAATCTAATTATGAAAATGCTGGCTGCACCAGCAACCGTATTGGCCCTCTGGGCTGTCAGCGCTCAAGCTGCGACCAACGACGATATTGCCAAGCGCCTTGAGCCAGTCGGCCAGGTTTGTGTTCAGGGTAAAGAGTGCAAAGGCATGGAAGTCGCCGCCTCTGCCGGCGGCGGTGGCGGTGCCAAGACGCCTGACGAAGTGATTGCAAAACATTGCAACGCTTGCCACGGCTCCGGCCTGCTGGGCGCACCGAAAATCGGTGATGCCGCTGCCTGGAAAGATCGTGCCGATCACCAGGGCGGCCTGGACGGCATCCTGGCCAAAGCCATTACCGGTATCAACTCGATGCCGCCTAAAGGCACTTGCGCCGATTGCTCCGACGCCGAGCTCAAAGGCGCGATCCAGAAGATGTCCGGCCTGAAGTAAGGCGCTGCATCTTTCGCAAAAAACCGTCTCCGGACGGTTTTTTTGTGCCCGCGGATCGCCGCTGACCCCTGCAGGAGCGAGCTTGCTCGCGATGATCGCCAACGATAGCGTGGTGAACCTGACACTCCCCGGCGCCTTCTAATCCATCGCGAGCGAGCTCGCTCCTACAGGGCTTTGTATTGCTTGCGGGCTGTTCATTGCAACCAAGACCCGGCAAGCTCAGTCCAACCCCGCATCATGGAATGTCAGGAGGTTTGGATGGTTCAGCTGTGTTCTATCGAGCAAGCGGTTGATGACGTGTTGGCACGGTTGCCGACGCATATCCACATGGGCCTGCCTTTGGGCCTGGGCAAGCCCAATCACTTCGTTAATGCGTTGTACCAACGTGTCGCGCAATTGCCGCAGCGGCGGCTGACGATCTACACCGCGCTGTGCCTGGGGCGCCCCGCGTTGGGTGACGGGTTGCAAAAGCGTTTCCTCGAACCCTTCACCGAACGGGTTTTCGGCGATTACCCGGAACTGGATTTCCTTGCCGACCTGCGTCGCGACAGCTTGCCGCGCAACATCCATATCCAGCAGTTTTTCATGCAGCCCGGCAGTCTGCTGCACAGTGAATCGGCCCAACAGGATTACATCAGCAGCAACTACAGCCATGCCGCGCGGGATATCAACGCCGCCGGGTTGAACCTGGTTGCGCAGTTGGTGGCCAGTCAGGCCGAGCATCCAGACCGCTTGAGCCTGAGCTGCAACCCGGACATCACCCTCGACCTGTTGCCAATGATCGCCAGGCGCCGGGCCGCCGGGGAGACGATCCTGATGCTCGGCCAGGTGCACAACGATTTGCCCTACATGCCCGGCGATGCCGAAGTCGCCATCGATACGTTTGACCTGCTGATCGACGAGAAGGACAACACCACGCTGTTCTCCACGCCGAACATGCCGGTGGGGTTCCAGGATCACTTCATCGGTTTGCATGCCAGCACGCTGGTGCGCGATGGCGGCACCTTGCAGATCGGTATCGGCGCCATGGGCGATGCGCTGACCGCTGCGTTGCTGGCACGGCAGGCCGATAACGGCGGCTACAAGACCTTGCTGGCGGACCTGAATCTGAGCCAGTGGGCACAATTGATCGATCGCGAAGGCGGTACCGAGCCCTTCGCCAAAGGCCTTTACGGTTGCAGCGAAATGTTCGTCAACGGTCTGCTGGTGCTGGCGGACGCCGGGATCGTACGGCGCAAGGTCTACCCGGACGTGCCGACTCAGCAACAGGCGAACGCCGGCACCCTGGACGAAGCGGCACAGACTGACGGCATATCGGTGCATGGCGGCTTCTTCCTCGGGCCGCGCAGTTTCTATGAGCGCTTGCGCGAATGGCCGCAAGGCAAGCGGCTCGAATTCAACATGACCCGTATCAGCTACATCAACGAACTCTACGGCCAGGAAGAGTTGAAGCGCTTGCAGCGCCTCGATGCACGGTTCATCAACACCGCATTCACCATGACCTTGCTCGGTGCGGGCGTGGCGGATCAACTGGAGGACGGGCGCGTGCTCAGTGGGGTGGGCGGGCAGTACAACTTCGTTGCCCAGGGCCATGCGCTGCAGGGCGCGCGTTCGATACTGCTGCTGCGCAGCTGGCGCGAGTCGGGTGGCGAGGTCAGTTCCAATATGGTTTGGGAGTATGGCCACTGCACGATACCGCGGCATTTGCGCGACATCGTGGTCACCGAGTACGGCATCGCCGATCTGCGGGGCAAGACCGATGCGGCAGTTATAGAAGCGTTGTTGAATATCAGCGACTCACGTTTCCAGCCAGGGCTGATCGAGCAGGCGCAGAAGGTCGGCAAATTACCGAAGGATTTCCGTCTCGATCCGCGTTTCACCGACAACAGCCCGCAACGTTTGCAGGCGATTCAGGCGCGGCACCCGCACTTGTTTCCGGAGTACCCGTTGGGCTGCGATTTCACGGAAGTGGAGCGGGACGTGTTGCGGGCACTGAACTGGCTCAAGAGCAAATTCAAGCTGAGCGAGATTCTGGAGTTGGGCAAGGCTGCGCTGGATGCGCCGGAGCCTGCGGCGTTTCCCGATCATCTGGAACGCATGCAACTGACCAACCCTGAAGGATTGAAAGAGGATTTGTATCAGCGATTGTTGCTCGCGGGCCTTAAGGCCACCGCGCCATAACGCCCACCGCAAAACCAACTGTGGGAGCCAGCCTGCTGGCGATTGCTATCTGTCAGTCATGAAGGTTTCGACTCACATGACGCCATCGCCAACAGGCTGGCTCCCACAGGTATTGCAGTGTTCGGGCGTTATTCGATGAAGGTCACGACGCCGCCGGCCAGCGACTGCACGCGAGCCAGGGACTCGACGCGGTAACCCTGCGCATCCAGCTCTGCACGACCGCCCTGGAACGACTTCTCGATCACGATACCCAAGCCTGCGACGGTGGCGCCGGCCTGCTTGATGATCGAAATCAGCGCCTGGGACGCCTTACCGTTGGCCAGGAAGTCATCGATGATCAGTACGCGGTCGCTGCTGGTCAGGTGGCGCGGGGAGATCGCCACGGTGCTCTCGGTCTGCTTGGTGAACGAGTACACCGTCGCCGACAGCAGGTTTTCAGTCAGGGTCAGGGACTGGTGTTTGCGGGCGAAAATCACCGGTACGCCAAGGTTCAGACCCGTCATGATCGCCGGGGCGATGCCCGAGGCTTCGATGGTGACGATCTTGGTGATGCCCGAGTCCTTGAACAGCGTGGCGAATTCGTCGCCGATCAGCTTCATCAGGGCCGGGTCGATCTGGTGGTTCAGAAAGGCGTCGACCTTCAGGACCTGGTCGGAAAGCACGATGCCTTGTTCGCGAATTTTCTGGTGCAGTGCTTCCATGAAGCGTTCCTCTACTGGCGCGAAATGCGCCTAGCTTGTCAAAAAGTGTTCGTTTAAAAAGTGGTCAATTCTAGCGCTTTAACATCGCGCGTATATCCGCCAATGCGCTATTGCCGCGAACGGCTTTGACTTCGGTCGGGGTGTCGTCGTTGCCTTCCCAGGCCAGGTCGTCCGGCGGCAGTTCATCGAGGAAGCGACTCGGTGCGCAGTCGATGATCTCGCCGTATTGCTTGCGCTTGGCGGCAAAAGTGAAGGCCAGGGTCTGACGCGCGCGGGTGATCCCGACGTAGGCCAGTCGGCGTTCTTCTTCGATGGTGTCGGCTTCGATGCTGGAGCGGTGGGGGAGGATTTCCTCTTCCATGCCCATGATGAACACGTAGGGGAATTCCAGGCCCTTGGAGGCGTGCAGGGTCATCATCTGCACACCTTCGGCACCGTCTTCCTCTTCCTGCTGACGCTCGAGCATGTCGCGCAGCACCAGTTTGCCGATGGCGTCTTCGACGGTCATTTCGCCGTCTTCGTCTTTTTCCAGGGTGTTCTTCAGCGCCTCGATCAGGAACCAGACGTTACCCATGCGGTAGTCGGCGGCCTTGTCGCTGGAGCTGTTGGTACGCAGCCAGTTCTCGTAGTCGATGTCCATGACCATGCTGCGCAGGGCCGAGATCGGGTCTTCACCGGCGCATTGCTCGCGCACCTTGTCCATGAAGCGCTTGAAGCGCGACAGGCGATCGGTGAAGCGCGTATCCAGGTGCTCGCCCAGGCCGATTTCGTCGGTGGCGGCGTACATCGAGATTTTTCGCTCGGTGGCGTAGTTGCCCAGCTTCTCCAGGGTGGTCGAGCCGATTTCCCGGCGCGGGACGTTGATCACTCGCAGGAAGGCGTTGTCGTCGTCCGGGTTCACGATCAGGCGGAAGTAGGCCATCAGGTCTTTCACTTCCTGGCGTCCGAAAAAGCTGTTGCCGCCGGACAGGCGATACGGCACCTGGTGGTGCTGCAATTTCAGCTCAATCAGCTTGGCCTGGTAGTTACCGCGATACAGGATGGCGAAATCGCTGTAAGGGCGATCGGTGCGCAAGTGCAGGCTGAGGATTTCCACGGCCACGCGCTCGGCTTCGGCGTCTTCGTTGCGGCAGCGGATCACGCGGATCTCGTCGCCGTGGCCCATTTCACTCCACAGCTGCTTTTCGAATTCGTGGGGGTTGTTCGAAATCAGCACGTTGGCGCAGCGCAGGATGCGGCTGGTGGAGCGATAGTTCTGCTCCAGCATCACCACTTTCAACGACGGGTAATCGTCCTTGAGCAGCATCAGGTTTTCCGGGCGCGCGCCGCGCCAGGCGTAGATCGACTGGTCGTCGTCGCCGACCACGGTGAACTGGTTACGCTTGCCGATGAGCATTTTCACCAGCAGGTACTGGCTGGCGTTGGTGTCCTGGTATTCGTCCACCAGCAGGTAACGCACCTTGTTCTGCCACTTCTCCAGGATGTCGGCGTGTTCTTCGAACAGCTTCACCGGCAGCAGGATCAAGTCGTCGAAGTCCACCGCGTTGAACGCCTTGAGCGTGCGCTGGTAGTGGGTGTAGACGATGGCTGCCGTCTGTTCCTTGGGGTTGCGTGCGTTTTCCAGGGCCTGGGGCGGCAGGATCAGGTCGTTCTTCCAGGCGCCGATCATGTTCTTGATCTCGTCGACGCCGTCGTCGCCCGAGTATTCCTTCTGCATGATGTCGGTCATCAGGGCCTTGACGTCGGCCTCGTCGAAAATCGAGAAGCCTGGCTTATAGCCCAGCCGCACGTGTTCCTTGCGGATGATGTTCAGGCCCAGGTTGTGGAAGGTACAGACCGTCAAACCGCGGCCTTCACCGGCGCGCAGCAGCGTGCCGACCCGTTCCTTCATCTCGCGCGCCGCCTTGTTGGTGAAGGTCATGGCGACGATGTACTGGGCGCGGATGCCACAGTTCTGGATCAAGTGTGCGATCTTGCGCGTGATCACGCTGGTCTTGCCGGAGCCAGCGCCGGCGAGCACCAAAAGAGGGCCGCCGACGTAGCTCACGGCTTCTTGCTGCCGGGGATTGAGTCGGGACATACGTAAATTCAGGAGTCAGTACGAAATGGGCCGGCATTTTAACAGGCTCAGCGATTTGTGCTGCTCTGTCCGACTTGTGACGTACAACGCGATCTCTATTTGCCGGTTTTGTTACTTTCACGCAGGATGCGCGACCAAATTGCGTCTACTGTTCGTAATTCCGGATACAAAGGCTTCGTTTTGATAACTGATGTCATTGGCCATTGGTCATTGGTTATCGGCACGGCATAATGCCCACCGCCTACATATTTGCAGAGTCTAGGGAGCTAGCTTGTCTACGCCTGTCGAACCCTTGCGTTTGCTGCTACTGGCCGAAGAGCCAGCGTGGGCAGCGTTGTTGCGCGAGTGTCTGGCTCCGATGGGGAGCTCGGCCGTGCTCATCAGCGCGCCGAGTTGGGAGTCGGTCAGCAGTCTGTTCGATGACAACCGCAGTGCGGTGTTGTTGACCGTCCCGGCTCTTCAGCCGGCGCCTGGCCGTTGCTGTCTGCCGGCGGTGTTGCTGCTTGAGCATGAGCCGCTGACTCCACCCGACGGTGTGAGTGACTGGCTGGTACGCGACCATCTCGACCCGAGCATGCTGCGCCGGTGCCTGCGGCATGTGCGTGAGCGTGGCGTGCTGGAAACCACCCTGCAACGACTCGCCGAGCAAGACCCGCTCACCGGCATTGCCAATCGCCAGGGCTTCCAGACCTTGCTGACGGCGCGATTGGCCGAAAACGAAGGGCGAGGCCTGGCGCTGGGTCACCTGGACCTCGATAACTTCCGCCATGCCAACGACGCCCTCGGCCATCAGGCCGGTGACCGGTTGATCCTGCAAGTGGTCGCGCGGCTCAAAAGCCAGCTTGAGGCCGGCGATCAACTGGCACGGCTGGGCAGCGATGAATTCGCGTTGCTGATCGACACCCGCCGCGCCCCTCAACGCGCGGAGTGGATGGCCGAGCGCATCACCGAAGCGCTGGCCGAGCCGTATTGGGTCGACGGTGAGAGCCTGTTGATCGGTTCCAGCCTGGGCATTGCCCACGCCCGGGCCCAGGCCGGTGCCGATCCGTTGATGTGGCATGCGCACATCGCCATGCAACAGGCCAAGAGCACTCAGGGCTGTACCTTCCATATCTTCAACGAACGCATCAACCGCAATGCCCGCAGCATCGCCGACCTCGAAAGCGAACTGCGCCGGGCATTGCGCCGCGATGAGCTGGAACTGCATTACCAGCCACGCCTGAACCTTGAGGACGGGCAAATCGTCGGCCTCGAGGCGTTGGTGCGCTGGCGCCACGGCGAGCGTGGCTTGCTGCCACCGAGCGAATTCGTGCCGCTGGCCGAGCAAAGCGGTCTGATCGTGCCGCTGGGGTACTGGGTCATTTCCCGGGCCTTGCGCGACATGCAGGCATTGCTCGAGCTCGGGATACCGCCATTGCACATGGCGATCAACCTGTCATTCCGACAGTTTCAAGACAGTCAGCTGCTCTCGACCCTGAGCCGGCTGATTGCCGAACGTGGCGTCGAGGCGCAATGGCTGGAGTTCGAATTGACCGAAACTGCGGTCATGCGCCGCAGCGATCTGGTGAAGCAGACCATGGATGCCCTCGGGCGTCTTGGGGTGCGCTTCTCCCTCGACGACTTCGGCACCGGGTTTTCATCGTTCGTACACCTCAATAGCCTGCCGATCACCCTGCTGAAGATCGACAAGAGTTTTGTCGGCGGCATGGAGCAACGGGAAGAGAATCGCAAACTGGTCCACGCGATGATCAACCTGGCGCACAACCTCAACCTCGAAGTCGTCGCCGAAGGGGTGGAGACGCCGGAGCAACTGGACCTGTTGCGCGGGTTTGAGTGCGATCAGGTACAGGGTTATCTGATCAGCAAGCCGTTGGCCTTGGTGGATCTGGTGGAGTACCTGACGTTTGACTCCAGCCAGAAGGCGATGCTGGAAGTGGTGAGCTGACCGCGAATAATAGGCTGCCACGGAGCCCTGTAGGAGCGAGCTTGCTCGCGATGATCGACAACGATAACGCTGGCTGGCAGGTGCCCCGCGGCGTTCTCAGGTTTATCGCGAGCAAGCTCGCTCCTATGTATGGACTCGCCCCCACTTTCAACCCGCTTTTGAACACTGCTACCCGGTTGCATCTATGTATAA